>NZ_JAVJQN010000213.1:0-15438 GCF_040218245.1 Coleofasciculus sp. E1-EBD-02
CAGAAATCGAGTTAATTTTTGTAGAATTACCCAAATTCACGAAAACGCTGGATCAACTAGAGAGTTTAACAGATAAATGGATTTATTTTATTAAAGAGGCTCCCAGTTTGGAGGTAATTCCCCCAACATTTAGCCAATTTCCGGAACTAGATAAAGCGATGAATATCGCCAATCAAGCGAATTTTAGTGTAGAGGAAGTGGAAAAATTGCGGAAGCAAGAAATGTTCCTGGAAGACCAACGAGGATCGATTGTTAAGGCAAAGCAGGAGGGACTGCAAGAAGGATTAGAGCAAGGAATCCGATGGATATTCCGTTTTCTAGAGCGACAGTTGGGGTCAATTCCGCCAGAAATCAGTCAGTGGATTCAAAACTTATCGGTTGACCAGTTGGAACGTCTCGGAAATGATGTTTTTGATTTCAACAATTTAGAAGAGTTATCAAGTTGGTTACAGGAAAATGAGTGATTTTGGGGCGCTTGTGCGTAATGTTGCCGATTTTATAGTGAAATAATTGAGGAGAGATTAAAATGAAATTTATTAGTCCAAAGACTGATTTTGCATTCAAAAAGATATTTGGCTCAACAGACAGCAAAGATATCCTGATTAGCTTTTTAAATGCCTTAATTTATGAAGCCAATCCTGTGATTCAGGATTTAGAAATCATTGACCCCTATAATCCTAGAGAGGTGGTGGATCTCAAAGACAGCTATCTGGATGTCAAAGCCTTACTGGATAATGGCTCAACCGTGCTAATTGAAATGCAAGTCCTCAACCTAGCCTTCTTCGAGAAGCGGGTTATTTATAATCTGACCAAAACTTATGGAAATCAGCTAAAATATGGCGAAGGATATTCGTACCTGAAACCGGTCATTGCCTTAACAATTACCGACTTTCTCATGTTTGATCAGACACAACGGTATCTGACTCAGTTTAGCTTAAAGGAAAACCAGGAATTGTTTGATTATCCTGATCCAGAAATCGAGTTGATTTTTGTAGAATTACCCAAATTCACGAAAACGCTGGATCAACTAGAGAGTTTAACAGATAAATGGATTTATTTTATTAAAGAGGCTCCTAGTTTGGAGGTGATTCCCCCCACATTTAGCCAATTTCCGGAACTAGATAAAGCGATGAATATCGCCAATCAAGCGAATTTTAGTGTAGAGGAAGTGGAAAAATTGCGGAAGCAAGAAATGTTCCTGGAAGACCAACGGGGATCGATTGTTAAGGCAAAGCAGGAGGCATTACAAGAAGGAGTAGAACAAGGTCGTCAAGAAGAGAATATCCGATGGATATTCCGTTTCCTAGAGCGACAATTTGGATCAATTCCGCCAAAAATCAGTCAGCGGATTCAAAACTTATCATTTGACCAGTTGGAACGTCTCGGAAATGATGTTTTTGATTTCAACAATTTAGAAGAGTTATCAAGTTGGTTACAGGAAAATGAGTGATTAGCGTGATTATAACATTTGCCAACGGTTTAAAACTTTGTTGGCTATTTTTAGCAGGAATTACGCCAGGAAACCATGGCGTTAGAGATTGATGAGCAAATAATAGTATTACAGATAGCACAGTCATACCCGTAGGGTGGGTTAGGCGGTGATTCAATTGAAAAAGTTACCGGAAAATTAGATATCCGCCGTAACCCACCAATAAAAAAGGGAACCAAGCCCCTACGGGGTGGGAAAATTGAGACGCCAACCGGGTTTGACGACTTGACGCGATCGCGCAATCACCAGACAATCATCAGGTGTCGTTTCAGTTACGACTGAACCCGCCGCTACTGTGACATCTTCGCCCAAGGTTATGGGTGCCACAAGCACACTATTGGAACCTGTCTTCGTGCGATCGCCGATTTGAGTGCGATGCTTTTGTACCCCATCATAGTTGGCGGTAATCGTTCCTGCGCCGATATTCACCTGATCCCCTAACGTCGCATCCCCCAGATAAGACAGGTGGGCGATATTTGTGCGATCGCCAATTTGGGCGTTTTTCAGTTCCACAAAATTTCCCACCCGACAAGATTCCCCGACGCTGACATGCCCTCTAAGATGAGTATAGGGTCCGATTCGGCTATTCTCTTGCACCACCGAATCACTCACCACCGAAAACAGCGCCGTGACATTTTTCCCTAACTGACTATTTTCAATCAGACTTCCCGGTCCAATCCGACTCCCAGAACCAATTACGGTTTTCCCCCGCAGGTGGGTTTGGGGTTCAATAATGACATCCGGTTGTAATTCCACCGTGTCATCAATGGTAATACTATCGGGATTAATTAACGTCACCCCCGCCATCATCCAGGCTTCCTTGATCCGATCTTGTAAAATCTCATAAGCTTCGGCTAACTGGTTGCGGTTGTTGATGCCTAAAATTTCCTGGTAATCCTCCACATCAACCGCCATCACTGGTTTTAGCTGATGAATCGTATCGGTTAAATAATATTCTTTTTGGTCATTATTTGACTGTAGATTCGGCAGTATTTCTGCCAATTTCTGCCAATTGAAACAATAGACTCCCGCATTAATTCGACGGTTCTGCTTTTGGGCGGTGGTGCAGTCTCGATCTTCTACAATCTGAGTGACGAGGTTTTGTCCATCACAAAAAACTCGCCCATATCCTTGCGGATTGGGAAGTTGCGCGGTTAAGATAGTCGCGGCATTTTGATGGGTTTTATGAGTGTCTAATAATTGTTGCAGGGTTTGGGGGCGCAACAAGGGAACATCGCCATTCAGAACCAATAAATCCCCCGTAAATCCTTCTAAGTGGGGGAGGAGTTGTTGTACTGCATGACCGGTTCCCAATTGTTCCGTTTGTTCCACAAATTCGATATCTGGGAACTCGGCGAGAGAATGTTTCACAAGTTCTGCTTGATAACCGACAATCACCAGACACCGCAACGGATCGACACCAAGACAACTCTTGAGAACTCGTTCCACCATTGACAAGGAACCCAAATTGTGGCATACCTTGGGCAACTTGGATTTCATTCGTGTCCCGCGTCCTGCTGCTAAAATCGCGACTGCAACCATGATTGAGATAGGGGTGATCTGCTACCGAGTTATAGAGTTTCGCTCACTGATAATACCATAGTCGGCTCAAGTATTCCCTCCAAACGGGGTTTCTCGTGAGCATGACAACTCTGATATTGGCGTTTCACCCAAAGAAACCCTGGTTCTTGACCGATGCCCTAGTGATATTACACACCACTAACGGCTAGGGCTAAACTGACAATTTAGACTCTAAATTTTTCTCAACTCTTCACTATTTGTAACAGTATATTGATTAAAACAACAAAATTAAGTCATAGAATAAAAAGCATCAACTGTAACACCCAAAATAGATTAAGATATGTTGCTATTTTTTATAAACCTCAAAAAAACTGATTAATCCTCAATTCTTATTCTATTCATTGTGTTATAAGAAAGATACCTTGAATTCCCGTCAAGCAACTGGTTGAGATGGTAGGGATTTAACAACTGGATAGGGAAGGATCACCATGAAAACCATGTATCGACTGCTTATCCCCTTCTGCTTAGTCGCCGCGTTCACACCGACGCCGCTAGTCTCTCAACCGATTACACCAGCGACTGATGGAACAGGGACACAGGTTACACCTGATGGTAACCGCTTGGATATCCAAGGAGGTAGCGTTTCCGCAGATGGGGCAAATCTATTTCATAGTTTCCAGGAGTTTGGACTCGATTCTGGTCAAATTGCCAATTTTCTGGCAAATCCCCAGACTCGCAATATTTTAGGGCGGGTGATTGGCGGTGATCCGTCGATGATTAATGGTCTTATTCAAGTTACTGGAAGCAATGCTAACTTATTTTTACTCAACCCAGCCGGAATTGTATTTGGTTCAGACGCCCGGTTAAATGTTCCGGCTGACTTTACTGCAACCACGGCTACGAGTATTGGGTTTGGCAATAATAATTGGTTTAATGCTTTGGGTAACAATAACTACCAAAGTTTAGTGGGCGTTCCCAATCAATTTGCCTTTGACATTTCCCAGCCTGGGAGTATTGTGAATGCTGGTAATTTAGCGGCAGCCGAGGGGCAGAATTTAACGTTACTGGGGGGTACTGTGATTAACACAGGACAACTCACTGCACCAGGAGGAACGATTACTATTGCGGCTGTACCCGGTCAAAATTTAGTCCGGATTAGTCAACCGGGAAACTTATTGAGTTTGGAGATTTCTCCCCGTCCAAGTAATCCCGATGAACCGCTACAGCTAAATCCTCTGGATTTGCCAGTATTGTTAACGGGGACAGGAGATACTGTAGAAACTGGATTAACTGTTTCTCCAAGGAACGAGGTGCAGTTAACTGAATCGGGGATAACCCTACCGACTGAAGCCGGAACAGCTATTGTTTCCGGTAATTTGGATGTATCGACGCCAGACTTTTCAGCTTCACCCCAGATTGGTGGTGAGGTTAATATTTTAGGTGATAACGTGGGACTTATTGACGCGACGATTAATGCTTCTGGTGCGAATGGTGGGGGTACAGTACGGATTGGCGGAGAGTATCAGGGAAGCGGTACAATTCCCAATGCTTTACAGACGTTTGTGAGTCACAATTCAGTAATTAATGCGGATGCGCTGATTGATGGGAATGGTGGAAACGTGATTCTTTGGTCAGATGAGATCACCCGCTTTTTGGGTAGCATCAGCGCCCGTGGTGGATTGGATGGCGGCGATGGTGGGTTTGTTGAAGTTTCGGGAAAGCAGGGTTTGGATTTTCAAGGTGTTGTTGATTTGTTAGCGCCTGCGGGTAATGTAGGAACGCTATTATTAGACCCAACAGATATTACGATTAGTACCGCAGCGGATAGCGGAAGTATGACGTTTGCTGGGGGCATATTTTCCGACACGATAACGACTCCCTCTATTCTTAATACGACGACTCTAGAGAATCAATTGGCTTTAAGTAATGTCACCGTTTCTACCGCTTCGGGTTTGCCAGATGCGGGAACGATTACTGTAGATAATCCGATTACCTGGAGTAGTGACTCGTCCCTGACACTTGTTGCTGATAACGATATTAATCTGAATGCGAATATCAGGTATTCGGGAAGTGACTCGTCTCTGACACTGTTTGCCGATAATGATATTAATGTGAATGCGGATATCAGGTATTCGGGGACGGCTGATACTGCCCTGACGCTACAAGCGAATAATAGTATTCTTTTAAATTCAGATGTAGAGATAACAGCCGATACTATAGGGAAGTTAGATGTTACTCTTAATGCTGACCGAGATGGGAGTGGCGCAGGGGCGATTCTCCTTAACCCGGGTTCAGCTATCAATTCCAATGGTGGTGATATTATTTTGGGAGGTGGTAGTAATCCGTTAACGAATCCAGCGGTAGGCACAAGTGATCAAATGCTATTAGTAACTACTCCTGGCGTTATTCTGAACAATGCTGTCCTTAATTCCGGGATGGGCAATATTTCAATTACAGGTAAAGGCGTCGATGGTACAGATTCTGCCCTTGGTATTTTAGTCACAACCGGGGCAATAATTCAAAGCACCACGGGCAATATCACGCTGAGGGGAACAGGTGGGATGGGGGGAAATGACAATCGGGGAATTTTTCTTTTAGAAGCAGATACTAAAATCAGTTCAGTGGATGGCACTATTAGTTTAACCGGAATCGGACAAGGGTCAGGAGATGAAAATAGTGGCATTCGGGTCGATAACTTTTCCGGTGGTATGGGTCCCATTATTGAAACCACAGGGAGTGGCAATATAACCTTTAATGGTACGGGAAGTAGCGCCGGAACTCAAGCCAATGATGGTATTGTTTTGGGTGTTGGTAATATCAGAATTCGTTCAGCCGATGGCGATATCAATCTGACGGGAGTTGGACAAGGTTCAACAACTCAAAGTGATGGCGTGGAAATTGCTGAAGGTTCCATTGTGGAAGCTATTGGAACGGGAAATATCATATTAAATGGTACTGGCGGGATGGATACAAGTGATAATCAAGGAGATAATCAAGGGGTGCGGATATGGAAATCCTCCCAGGTGCGAACCAATAGCGGAACAGTCGATGTAATTGGTGTTAGGGGTACAGGAATGGATTCCTATGGGATTCAGTTAACTGAAAATGGAGAGTTGGGACAAGAAACGCAAACGGGGAACTTGACGCTAACGACGGATACGTTGGATGTTGATAATACGTTTAACGTGGTGGGTACGGGACAATTACAGGTACAATCGTTAACCCCCAGTTTAGGAATTACGATTGGCGATACCAGCGTTGGTACATTAAACCTGGATACCGATACACTGGCTAGTTTCCAAAACGGATTTTCACAAATTATTATTGGTGGCGCGAATAGTAGTGGCGCAATTACCCTAGCTAATAATGTTACCTTTAATGATCCAGTAATTTTGCGATCGCAAACCAACTCAGGTTCGATTACGACTACAGGTTATACCTTAACCGGAATCGATGACGCCACGATTCACCTAGACGCGAATCAAGATATTATAACGGGCGATATTATTAATCCAGGTGGGGAGATTACCCTCACCAGCAATAACGGGATTATCGATACTCATCGCGGAATCCTCAATACTAGCGCCACAACCGGGGATGGAGGGAATATTACTCTCACGGCTAATACGATTAATCCAGGTTCTATTAATACCTCTGCGGGTGCTGGACGTGGTGGTAATATCAGCTTGAATGGTACTGTTACTCTGACTCAACCGGATACAACCTTCACCACCACAGGGATGACGGTTGGCGGTGATATGATATTCACCAATACCCTCAATGGTGTCACGGCTAATACTCAAAACCTGACCCTAAATTCAGGTACGGGTAATATTACGTTTGAGGATAGCATCGGGAATACGGTTAATCTGGGAAACTTAAACATCAATAGTACAGGTATCACCCAATTTAAGGGTTCTGTAACCGTTCAGAGTCTGACTACCGATGCCGAGGGTATGACTCAAACTCGTGGTAATGTGATAACGAACGGAGAGTTGGGTCAAACATACCGTGATGATGTTACTCTTGTTGGCGATATTGAATTAACGGGTAACGAAATTAATTTTTTCGGGAATGTATCGGGGAATGGGACTTTGACTTTACAACCGTTTAATCCCAGTCACGCGATCGCGCTTAACGGTGCAACCGATACTAACACAGAAACACTAGACCTGTCAGTCCGGGATATCAACGCCTTACAACAGGGTTTCGAGTCTATAACCATCGGGCGTAATAACAGCAGTGGCGCGATTACCCTGGCTGATGATGTGACGTTTAATGACTCGGTGACATTGCGATCGCCCATGGGTGATGGTTCGATCAATACCACTGGATTTACTCTAACCGGAAACGGTGACATTACGCTACTAGCGAACCAAGATATTATCACAGGTACGATTAACAATCCAGGCGCAGCGGTGACGCTGACGAGTCTTTCAGGAAATATCAATACTGATGCGGGGACAATTTACACCCGATCAAGTACAGGAAACGGAGGCGCGATCGCACTCAATGCCGCTAATAGTATCACCATTGGGAATTTCGACGCGAGTTCTGCATTTGGAATGCCAACACCCATTACCCTGAATGCAGGAAACCAGATTACATTCAATCGTTCCCTGAATTTACCGGGCGATTTCTCAGTGAGTGCCAATACGATTATTTTTAATCGCACAGTTGACGGAACTTACCAGCTAAACCTGGATATCGATGGTGGTATTGTTCAGTTTAATGATCGGGTTGGTCATTTGCAACCGTTGCAAAATTTGCGGGTAGAAGGAGAGATTACCACCACCAATCAGGAAGGGATAGATATTACAGCCGAAAATACCATCACAACCGATACTATTACTGCCCCTGGCGGGATTCGTTTATTCAGCCAAAACGGACAAATATCCACAGGTATTCTGGATACCTCGGCTGCGGGTAATAGTGGCACGATTACCCTGACTGCTGATGAGACAATTCGCGTTAGCCAGATTAATACTCAGAGTTCAGATGGTATCGGCGGAAACGTGGAAATTACCACCAATCGTTTTTTCCAAGCGACTGACGCTTTCATCGACCAAAATGACATCAATGCCAGTATTTCTGCGGCTGGAGAAACCGAGGGTGGCACGATTATTATCCGTCATGGGGGAAACGGTATTGTTCCATTTATTGTGGGTAATTATGAAACCAACGGGACTCGCGGTGCAATCACACGAGGTAATGCTACGCCAGACCAAACCATTGCCCCCAATCAAGTTTATTTCCGCACTCATACCCAAGATCAAGAACGGATACAAATTATATCATCTCCTATTCCTTCCCGTGCCGATGAAGTACTCATGCGAGAACCCAAACCCACGCTCGATACTAATTTAAACCCAGAGTCGTTAAACAATCTAATTGGACAGGGTTTAACCACAGAAGTACAAATACAGGAAAATCCGGAAACAGGAGAAACGAGTCAGGTACGGCGATTTTATACACCCGGAACATCAGCTATCGATGTTAATAATTTCTTAGCCGTTGGTCAAATTGATAAACTCTTTGAAGAGCAATTTGAGACATACTTTCAACAAGATTTGACCCGTGAAATCGTCACCGCCGAAAGCCTGCGAGACACCCTAGTAACCATAGCGGATCAAACGGGAAATAATTCCAGTGTTGTCTATGTCCGTTCACGTCCTGATTACCTAGAACTTATATTAGTCTTGCCGCAAGGCTATCCCATTCACAAGATTGTCCCAGAAGCCAATGCCCAAGCCTTACAGCAGACATTAAACCAATTTCGCCAAACAGTTACGGATATCAATAAAGCCAAAGCTTACCTTACCCCCGCGCAACAACTTTATAATTGGATAATTGCCCCTCTAGAATCTGAGTTAGAAGCCATGGGAATTGATACACTAATCTTTTGTATGGACTCCGGTTTGCGGACAATACCCATGGCGGCGCTGCATGACGGTAATCAGTTTCTGGTGGAAAAGTATTCCCTGGGTTCTCTACCCAGCATCAGTCTCACCAATAAGCGCTATAACTCCATCAAAAATGTTCAAGTTTTAGGTATGGGAGCATCTGAATTTACCGATTTATCCCCGCTTCCGGCTGTACCGAAAGAATTGCAGATAATCACGCAACAATTATGGTCGGGTAAATCATTTTTAAATGAAGAATTTACTCTAAATAACCTGAAACAAAAGCGTCAGCAATTTGGCATTATCCACCTCGCCACTCACGCCGATTTTAGACCTAATGAACCCATTCACTCCTACATTCAACTTTGGGATGGGAAACTCCGATTAAATCAACTAAGACAAATCGGTTGGCATCAGCCGCCTCAAGTTGAGTTATTAGTCTTGAGTGCTTGTCGCACCGCTATTGGCGATGCGAATGCGGAGTTAGGGTTTGCTGGATTAGCGGTGAATGCGGGAGTGAAATCTGCCTTAGCTAGTCTTTGGTATGTCAGTGATGGCAGCACATTGGCGCTGATGAGCGAGTTTTATCGGCAATTGAGTCAACCTGACGTGACGATTAAAGCAGAAGCATTGCAACGCGCCCAAATTGCTATGCTACGGGGACAGGTGCGTCTGGAGAATGGTCAATTACACGGTATTGGTATGGGGGGAATTCCTTTACCCCCGGAACTAAAAGGCAGAGGTAATCAAGATTTTTCTCATCCTTATTACTGGGCGGCATTTACAATGATTGGTAGTCCTTGGTAGAGGAATATTTTTGAGGGAACCTGGTTTGTAGGGGCGGGTTTCACTACTATCGTTTCTTGGCTAACCCAGATGTAACTAAACCCGCCCCGACTGAGTGTAATGTAGCACTACGCACTCGGAATTATAATTTTTCAACGCAGAGGGGCGCAGAGGGTAGCGCAGAGGGGCGCAGAGGAATTGGCTGTATTTGAAGGACAAGTTTCCAAATGTTCTCTACCCTCTACACCCTACACCCTACACCCTACCCCCTACACCCTGTCTCAGCCATAATAGCCCGTGAAAAGTTAGCTGCACCCCTACTGTCTCCTGAAACTTTACCTGATGGGATTCCGGAAAAATTGTTTATCTATAGAAATATGGAAAATGAGGGTGACTTGAGCAAGGGTAAGCTATCAAAAAGTCCCCGAAGCAGCAGGAAGTAAACACCGAAATGCCACGCCAGATAAGTGTTTTAGATAGGTTTTATGGAGCAGCAGTCTATAGTGAGTTACAAAAAGTCATCGGATGGAGTCGCATTAGAACCTCAAGCCGAAGCGACGCTATTCGATTTCCGTTGGTTTTTCCAGCTACCCCCTGTTTTAAAGGGTATGGGAGTGAGCATCGCCGCCTGTAATACTGTGGTGATCTCATTTGGGCTTTATTCTCTGTTGAATGCTGTTCCATCGAACCCGGATCTTGACCGATTGGAACGGGCGAGGGCAGAATATGATGCGGGAAACTTTCAAAAGGCGATCGCACTGGCTAAATCGATTCCCCAAGAGAGTGCTTTGTATCAGGATTCTAAGACTAGCCTCAAACGGTGGCGACGGGAATGGCACACAGCCGCTGCTCAATACCAAGCCGCTGAACAAGCGTTGAAGGAAAAACGATGGCGGGATGTGTTGGAAGAAGCTCGTAAGATGGAGGGTGTCCGCTTTTGGCGGCGTAAAGTTGAATCCTTGGTGGAACAAGCCAAACCTGAGTTAGAAGCCGAAGCTAAACAACTACTGAATCAAGCTTATGCCAAAGCTCAAAAAAAGGATTTTACTGGCGCGTTGAACTTGCTCAACCAAATTCCCTCAGAGACAACAACGGCGGCTAAAGTTCAACCGAAATTAGCCGAATATGAAGAAAAACAACGCATTAAAGCGGAATATCTTTTACAACAAGCCTATAACCAAGCCGCCCAACGAGATTTTAAGAGCGCGTTGAACTATCTGTCCCAAATTTCGCCAGGTACATCCGCCTACGATACGGCTCAAATTAAGATGGCTGAATATTCGCAAAAGCAGCATTTTAAGGAAGAAGTTGAGAGAACCGTTCAACTGGCGAGGAGGGATTCAGAGGAGCAAGAAGAATCGTCTGAACCTTTTTCTACAGAACCGTTTATTTCTACCGAAACGGATGAAAAAAAATTAGAACTTAATCCCGGAAACCAACTACAAGAGGTTACCCATTAAGTGCGTCATTTGTCATTTGTTATGCGTTGATTGGGAAATCTCTCCCAGCTTCTCCTGCTTCCCCTGCCCCCTACCCCCACCACCAGACTTATTCAGCAGACCCTAACGTACTAGCTATCTCATTAATCCGTTGACAAACCGATTCAAAATGATTAAGTACCTCATCATTCCTAAACCGAACAACCCGCAAACCATAACCTTCTAATATACGGGTTCTTTCAACATCGTATACCTTTCCTTGATCTGTAGAATGAGACTCCCCATCTATTTCAATCACTAATTTCAAAGCCGCACAGTAAAAGTCAACAATGAAGTGATCAATAGGTCTTTGTCGCAGTATTCGGAATTTGAAAGTTCTCAGGTAGCCTCGCCAGAGTTTTTTCTCGGCTGGGGTGGGATTTTGACGCATAGATTTCGCTCTATCCACTAGGCGCGAATCATAGGGAAGATGAAAGTTTGTGGTGTTGAGGTTTCGGTTTCCTGATGTTGGTAATGCCATTTTTATGAAAAAAAATCTATCAACAGAGAACTTGAAATCCGGTTCCCCCCTTGTGAAGGGGGCCTAGGGGGGCTCTCCTCTCAAGTTATATATAATTGTATTCCATCGGTTTGTGGACTTCTCCGTGCCGTTTAGATCCCCCTAAATCCCCCTTAAAAAGGGGGACTTTGAGATAAAATAGAAGTTTAAATCCGGTTCCCCCCTTGTGAAGGGGGGCTAGGGGGGATCTCCTCTCAAGTTATTCCTGCACCCTAATGGAACTCAAGTCAGTGGCAGAAATAACGTCTTTCCCCTTAAATTGCTACCTGAAATTAACTCCCGTCTGAGTCATCCCATCCAAACTAATCCGTGGAATCGGGACAACCTGAAGCGGGACAAGGATGGCGAATTACTCATTTACATCCCTTGCCCTTTGGTGATGCCATGGTGCGGTTTTTGTTTACCCTTTGTGGTAAAAAAGATTTTACTTGGGAGTCTCAGGGTAAGGTCAATGTCACGTTTGGAGAATTACAACCCCATTTTCAACCCTTCTTTCCGGAATGGAAAAATAATTTAGTCCTGACAAATAACGAGTTCACGGATGGGATTTATGTCTTTAAAGTATCCCTGGAAAAGGCTTGGCGGCGCATTGCCATTCCCGCGAATTTTGAATTAGAGGGGTTAAGCGATAGTATCCTGGATGCCTTTGACTTTGATCATGACCTTAAGGTAAGGATCAGCCGTTGGGAATTGAGGCGCGGGACTACTTATAACGACTGTTTGACACGAGTGAAACGTTTCTCCATTTCCTCTAATTCTATCGCCCCCGTAAACACCTCCCCATTCATAACAAAAAAGGGAGTTCCAGTAATTCCCAAACTCTCCGCTAGCTGAATATCCTGACTAATCGCCGTTTCTGCTGCTTGGCTATTGCGATCGCGATTAAATTGGTCTACATCTAAATTTAACTTCTTGGCTGTTTCAATATAAAACGACTCCCCCAGTTTTTCTTGCTGAGTAAACAGCACATCATGATACTCCCAAAACGTCCCCTGTTGAAACGCCGCCCATGCTGCTTTGGCGGCTGAGATAGCTTGGGGATGAATTGAGGCTAAAGGGTAATGTTTATACGTCAACGTCACCTGATCTTGATGCTTTGCCATAAACCGTTGCACCGTTTTATGCGCCCTGCCACAATAGGGACATTGAAAATCAGAAAACTCTACCATGACAATCTTGGACTGAGACGCCCCTGTCGTCGGTGACTCTCCAATAACGGCTTGAGGATTGGTTTTAAGTTCCTGAACAAACGCTTGCTGGGCTTGTTGGAGTTGCTGTTGGACACGTTGCTGATACGCCTGAACGGATTCCAGAATCACTTCTGGGTGTTCGCGAATCACTTGCAACACTTGTTCTTCTAATTTGGGACTCACTTGGCTAGCGGCTTGAACGGGTAGAGAAGTGCCGAATAAGGTAATACAAAGAAGCAACGCGATCGCACAAAGCCGAAATGGGTACATGGTTGAATGGTCATGGTTCATGGTTCATGGTTCATTGTAACGGGCAGGCAAGCGGTAAGATTTAATTTATCGGAACTATTGCGATCGCACCATTTGTTCGTTCGTAGTCGGCGCTTTAGCGCTAGAAGATATAGCAACCGCCAAGGTTAAACAATCTCAGATGGTTCTGCAAACTCCAACCTCCGCCAAACACCAAGAACCCCTTGTCACCTGGGAAAAACTTCCCGACGATTTCATTTTGCCCGATGATCCCGTGGAAAACATTCTACAACCGCCCCTCGCCGCCGCCCTGACAGACGCTTTAGATGCAGCCAATCGCCTGAATTCGCAACTGTTAATCGCCTCCAATTTTGGTCTTGTCGCGACAGTGGAGCAGAAAATAGTCGTCAAAGCACCAGACTGGCTGTATGTACCCCAGGTATTCCCGGTTGCAGAAGGCGTAATTCGCCGCAGCTATACCCCCAATCTGGAAGGGAGTCCAGTTAGCGTCGTCATGGAGTTTTTATCAGAAACTGAAACAGGAGAATACTCAGTACGACCAACATTTCCCTATGGTAAGTTCTACTTCTACGAGCAAATTCTCCAAGTTCCTACCTATGTGATTTTTAATCCCCTAGCGCCAATCCTAGAAGTTCACCGCTTGCAAAATAATCAATATATATTGCAACAACCCACAGCGGAAGGACGCTACTGGATTCCTGAATTAGAACTATTTTTAGGCATCTGGTATGGTACTCGATTAGGCTTAACCAGCAATTGGTTACGCTGGTGGGATGAGTCGGGAAACCTGTTATTGTGGAGTGCGGAACAAGCTGAACAAGAACGCCAACGGGCTGAACAAGAACGTCAACGGGCTGAACAAGAACGCCAACGGGCTGAACAAGAACACCAACGCGCTGAACAAGAACACCAACGCGCTGAACAAGAACGCCAACGCGCCGAACAAGAACGCCAACGCGCTGACGCTGTGACAAATAACCTAGAGCAAGAACGGCAACGAAATCAGGCGTTGATGGCTAAATTGCAAGAGTTGGGTATTGATCCCAACACGTTGTCCTAACCTAGCGATTTAGGATATCAGTTCGTGAGCAAACTCACTGAATCGGCGATCGCCCTGAGTCGGTAGGATGAAAGAAAGCTGTAGTCAAACTGAACCATATCCTATGTCTGATGAGTCTGTGGGAAATCTTCAAGAACCGTTCCTCGCCGCCGCCCTAACAGACGCTTTAGGTGCTGCCAATCGCCTGAATTCGCAAATGTTAATCGCCTCTAATTTCGGACTTGTGGGGGCAGTTAATGGGAACATCGTGGTCAAGGCACCCGACTGGCTGTATGTACCCCAGGTATTACCCGTTCCAGAAGGAGAAATTCGCCGCCGCTATACACCGAATTTGGAAGGCAATCCAGTTGGGGTTGTGATGGAGTTTTTGTCAGACACTGAAGCGGGAGAATACTCCATACGACCCAGTTTCCCTTATGGGAAGTTATTTTTCTATGAGAAAATTCTCAAAGTTCCTACCTATGTGATCTTTGAGTCCCTAGCCGTAGTCCTAGAAGTCCGCCAATTACAAGATGATCACTATGTAGTGCAACAACCCACAGAAGAAGGACGCTACTGGATTCCTGAATTGGAGCTATTTTTAGGCATTTGGTATGGTACTCGATTAGGCTTAACCATCCCCTGGTTACGCTGGTGGGATGAGTCGGGAAACCTGTTATTGTGGAGTTCAGAACAAGCCGAACAAGAACGCCAACGGGCTGATGCGATCGCAAATCAGCTAGAGGAAGAACGGCAACGTAATCAGGTGTTAATGGCGAAATTACAAGAGTTGGGCATTGATCCCAACACTCTATCCTAATCAGTTTGACGGTGGCGACGGTACGCAACTCCGCTGATCCCCAGCATGAGTAGTCCCAGCAACACACCAGGTTCAGGCGTCTGGGCAGTTTCTTCATCTGCGAAGGCTATCCAACCCGCTCCGTCTAAGCCCCCAGCTAGCGATGGGATAAACTCATCATCAATCAAACTCCCGGTTTGACCGTCGTAGCGTAATACTTTTCCTGGAACAGGTTCACCAATTTTTTGGGTGGGATTACTACTGACATACAGATCACCGTTGGGTGCGAAGACAGGTTGAACAGGACTGATACATTTACGCGACACAATACGGGAAATTCCCGGACAATGCAGCGATAGCAACACCATCTGAATTGATGGTGAAGGCGGTATCCCGCAAAGCTTTGAGCATAAAGCCCAAAGCGCCATTCATGTCTCGCGGCA
>NZ_JAVJQN010000106.1:0-25987 GCF_040218245.1 Coleofasciculus sp. E1-EBD-02
TTGACATCCTCCCAGCGCTAAAAGCGCGGGATTCCTAAACCTCACGATTTAGGTTTCTGCTTCATTGCAACCGCCCTTAAACCCGAAGATTCTTAGGTCTTATGTTCGCTCCACAGACTAGCCCCGCAAGCCCTGCGGTTATACATACGTGTCGAAATTCAGCCCAGAATTTCTTTAGCTTTGATTCTAGGGGTGGACTTATTTGTACCATTGCCCTGTCCTCTTTTCCCGGTCTACCGAATTTTCCTCGCCGTTGCTGTAATCAGCAAACTTTGGTGTTAGGCTTTATGTCTCCTTCGTCTCGGGTGGGTCATTGACCACTTTTATCTTCGCTTTTTGGGAGCTACTTGTCAACAAATCGCGACGTTTCCTCCCATCGGTAAAACCGAGGGTCTCCACGCCAAAGATTAGATGAATTTGGTCTAACCACACTGGAACCACAGGCTGACCTGCCTTTAACAATGCGATCGCTTCTTCCCAGTCAAATTCTACTAATACGATGACATTTAATTTGTCAAGACGAGACTAATCTGACAACGATTACAAATAATTAGTCAATCGACAGCCTTGGAGCCTTCTGCTTCTTGAGCAAAAAGCCCGTGACGAGGATTGAACTCGTGACCTCACCCTTACCAAGGGTGTGCTCTACCACTGAGCTACACGGGCTTATGTAATGGACGTTTTTAATACACATACCCTCTAAAAATTAGAGTTATGTGATGGGCCGAGTTGGATTTGAACCAACGTAGGCAAAGCCAGCGGATTTACAGTCCGCCCCCATTAACCACTCGGGCATCGACCCATTTCGTTCACAGTTATTAATACTAGCACAACTTTTAATTTGTGTTCAACTTTATTTTTCCGACTTCCCCATCTCCCCCATCTCCCCCATCTCCCCCATCTTCCCCATCTCCCCCATCTCCCCCATCTTCCCCATCTCCCCCATCTTCCCCATCTCCCTCATCTCCCTCATCTCCCTCATCTCCCTCATCTCCCCCATCTCCCCATCTGCCCATCTGCCCCGTCTCGCTATTTTGTATCAAAAATAACAATTCCTCGGATAAGCTGGCTCTAATATCACAGCTTAACCTTGTTTATCTCTATCGACAAACAGAATTAGCCGAGGAATATTTATACAAATGGTTAGACGATTAGGGCGACGCAAATTTTTGATCTATGGCTCCGCCACATTAGGCACCAGTATTCTCCTCAAAGCCTGTAGTGAGCCGCCAGCACCGGATACCACCGGAGAGGCGACAACCTCTGACTCGGCGGCGGCTGGTGGCAATGGTGACACGATAAAAGTCGGGATTCTCCATTCCCTCAGTGGCACCATGGCAATTAGTGAAAAAAGCGTCGTGGATGCCGAACAACTCGCCATTGAGGAAATTAACGCCGCTGGGGGTGTCCTGGGTAAGCAGATTGAACCGATTGTGGAAGACGGTGCCTCAGATTGGCCCACGTTTGCGGAGAAAGCCAGAAAGCTAATTGACCAAGATAAAGTGGTCAGCATTTTTGGCTGCTGGACATCGGCTAGCCGTAAGGCGGTATTGCCCGTCTTTGAAGAGAAAAAACATATACTCTGGTATCCTGTGCAGTACGAGGGTCAAGAGTGTTCTAACAATATCTTCTATACAGGCGCTGCTCCGAATCAGCAGATTGAACCAGCCGTGGATTGGTTGCTGGAGAATAAGGGCAAACAATTCTTCCTGATTGGTTCGGACTATGTGTTCCCTCGTACCGCTAATACAATTATTAAGGCACAGCTTGCAGAACTGGGTGGCGAAACGGTTGGCGAGGATTACTTGCCTCTGGGAAATACAGAAGTTACCCCAATTATTACTAAAATCCGCGCCGCGTTACCAGACGGGGGCGTTATCTTTAATACTCTCAACGGTGATAGTAATGTGGCTTTCTTCAAACAGCTACAGGGTGCGGGTTTGACCCCGGATAAATATCCGGTTATGTCTGTGAGTATTGCTGAAGAAGAAGTCAAGGCAATTGGTACAGAATACCTGAAAGATCAGTATGCGGCGTGGAACTATTTCCAAACCGTTGATACACCAGAAAACCAGGAATTTGTCAATGCCTTTAAGGCAAAATATGGTGAAGACCGAGTGACTAATGACCCCATGGAAGCGGCTTATATTGGCGTTTACTTGTGGAAGCAAGCGGTTGAACAAGCAGGAACGGCTGATGACTTAGAAGCTGTCCGCAAAGCAGCTTATGGTCAGAAATTTGAAGCCCCTGAAGGGATGGTTACGATGAATCCTAACCATCATCTCTCGAAGGTGGTACGGATTGGAAAAGTGGGAGAGGATGGTTTGTTTGAAATTGTTAATGAGACGGAAGCGGCGGTTGAACCTATTCCCTGGAATCAATTTGTTGCCGATACTAAGGGATTAGGCTGTGATTGGTCTGATCCGAGTAAGGGTGGTAAATACAACTTAAAAGACGTATAGCCCATGAAAGAGGGTGTGGGGTGTGGGGTGTAGGGGAGGGTTTTACAGATAACTTATGGCTACAAACTGATAACTTGACTAAACCCGCCCTTGGGGGAAATAGGAGAGAGAGAATAATTTTCCCAATTACCAATCCCTAATCAACCATCAACCATTAACGTAGAAAATTGTGTTAGCAGGACTTTTAGATAGTCTCTATGGCGGTATCAGTATTGGCGCTGTTTTATTAATAGCAGCGCTGGGATTAGCCATTGTGTTCGGACTCATGGGTGTGATCAACTTGGCACACGGGGAGTTGATGATGCTGGGTGCTTATACGACCTTTGTTGTCCAAAATG
This sequence comes from Coleofasciculus sp. E1-EBD-02, assembly GCF_040218245.1. Taxonomy (NCBI): domain Bacteria; kingdom Bacillati; phylum Cyanobacteriota; class Cyanophyceae; order Coleofasciculales; family Coleofasciculaceae; genus Coleofasciculus; species Coleofasciculus sp. E1-EBD-02. Next base: position 2,801 of record NZ_JAVJQN010000106.1, read on the forward strand.
GGTTCAAGTCTCTGGGAGAACCTTGGTTTGAAACCTATATCTTATTTGCCATACCGATCGCGTTTCTGGTAACCGCCCTGGTGGGATTGGTTCTGGAACGGGGGGTTATCCGCTTTCTGTACGGGCGTCCCCTGGAAACCTTGCTGGCAACCTGGGGCGTTAGTCTAATTTTGCAGCAGTTTGTCCGCAGCGTAAATTGGGTGATGGTGATTGGCATTGCCCTATTTTGCCTGCTGTTTTTTGGGGCGCTGTGGGTAATATCTCGTCGGGCAGATTTTCAGAGGATTCGCTCTTGGGCAATCCCGATCATGGTAATACTATCCCTGGGAATTGCCTTTACGATTGGCAAGGTTTTGAGTGAAACTTCTGCCCTCACCTTAACTAAGCCTTGGTTTGGTACTCAAGGTGTTGATGTCACCGCGCCAACTTGGATGCGGGGAGGGTGGATGGTGGAGTTGTCAGAAGGCAGCTTTCAGTTATCGTATGTCCGATTATTTATTATTGGGCTAACGATTCTTTGCATCACGGGAATTTACCTATTTTTACAGCGTTCAGCTTGGGGATTGCGGATTCGCGCTGTGACTCAAAATCGGAGTATGAGTGCTTGTTTGGGAATTCCTACGGGTAAGGTTGATGCGTTAACCTTTGCTATTGGTTCGGGGTTAGCGGGGGTTGCAGGTTGTGCGATTAGTTTGCTGGGTTCAGTTAGTCCGAATACAGGTCAGAACTATGTAGTCGATACGTTCATGGTGGTGGTGGTTGGCGGCGTTGGTAAATTGGTGGGTTCGATTGTGGCGGCGTTAGCGATTGGGACAATTAATTACCTGATTGGTTCGGGAATACTGGCTTTGCTCTTTCAGCCCATTGAGCCGTTATTTGAGTTCTTTACCTTCTTTGCCACCACCAGTATGGCAAAGGTGATGGTGTTTGCCCTAATTATTATCTTCCTGCAAATTCGACCGGGCGGGATTTTCCCACAGAAAGGACGATCTTATGAATTGTGAGGGAAGTGTTCCCTATTCCCTGTTCCCTGTTCCCTGTTCCCTGTTCCCTAACCAATGACATCTGACTCTGTACTTGAAATTCCCGGAATAGACCAACGGCGAAAGCGTCGTCAATCCCTACTGATTGAAGTGGGTGTGGTGACGGTCATCGCCCTGCTACTGATTATTGTGTTTCCGTTGGCGCTGTCTGACTTTCGCCTGAGCTTGTTGGGGCGATTTTTGGCATTGGCGATCGCGGCTTTGGCAATTGACTTGATTTGGGGCTATACCGGACTTTTAAGTCTGGGTCATGGCATCTTTTTCGCCTTGGGCGGTTATGCGTTGGCAATGCACTTGAAATTAGCCCCCTTGGAAGGCGATGGTTTACCAGAATTTATGAGTCTCTATGGGGTGGAGAAATTACCCTGGTTTTGGCAACCCTTTGATTCCTTTGGGTTTGCTGTCTTTGCTGTTATTATTGTTCCGGCTGTCGTCGGCGGCTTGTTTGGTTATCTGGTCTTTCGCAATCGGATTCGGGGCGTTTATTTCTCTATCCTCACCCAAGCCGCGACAATTGTCTTTTTCAATTTCTTCAATGGTCAACAGAAACTATTCAACGGCACGAATGGTTTGACCAATTACCAAACCTTGCTGGGGGCTGATGTGAATGCCAGCCGCACCCAGTTTATCTTTTATACCATTACAATTCTGTTGCTGATTATCTCTTATGCCTTATGTCGCTGGCTGACTCAGGGGCGTTTTGGACGCTTGCTGGTGGCAATTCGCGATGATGAAAATCGGGTGCGGTTTTCGGGATACAATCCCACCGGATTTAAGGTGTTAGTCTTTGGTATTTCTGCGGCATTGGCGGGAATAGCGGGTGCAATGTTCACGCTGCAAACGGGTATTGTTTCACCGAAGGCGATGGATATTGCCTTTTCCATTGAAATGGTGATTTGGGTGGCGGTTGGTGGGCGTGCCACACTGGTGGGCGCAATTCTAGGGGCGCTGGTGGTTAATTTTGCCAAAAGTATTTTAAGTGAAAACTTTGCCGAAAGTTGGTTATTTTTCCAAGGGGGATTATTTTTGCTGGTGGTGACGGTGTTGCCGAGTGGAATTGTCGGGTGGTGGCGGTATTCTGGGTATCAGGCGTTGCTGAGTTTATTTGGAAAGCGCAAAGAGGTTATTACATATCCCAGTTTAGAAGAAGATCCAGAGGTGCAACGTGAACGAGAGGAAATTAGTCATTAGTCGTTCGTCATTTGTCCTTCGTCATTTGTCCTTCGTCCTGGGTTAGCTAAACGTTTGCCAACTATGAATCAACCGATATTATCAATTGAAGATTTAACCGTTAGTTTTGATGGCTTTAAGGCACTGAATAACCTCAACTTCAGTATGGATACTGGAGAGTTACGGGTGATTATTGGACCCAATGGTGCGGGAAAAACCACGTTCCTTGATGTGATCACCGGAAAAGTCCAGCCAACTAGAGGACGAGTTCTGTTTAAGGGACGCAATCTGCGGCGCAAATCTGAAGATATTATTGTGCGGATGGGGATTGGTCGTAAATTTCAAACCCCGCGAGTTTACCTCAATCTAACGGTTCGAGAAAATTTAGATTTAGCCTGTAATCGCAGTAAAAATGTTTTTTCAACGCTGTTTGGGCGTCCTGCTGCATCGGAACGACGCACGGTGTTAGGGTTATTAGAAACAATTGGTTTAGTTCCCAAAGCCGATTTACAAGCCGATTTACTCTCCCATGGGGAAAAGCAACGGTTAGAGATTGGCATGTTGGTGGCGCAATCCCCGGATTTATTGCTGGTTGATGAACCTGTGGCTGGGTTGACCGATGAAGAGACGGAAAATATCGCTGACTTACTGATCAACTTAGCCGAGAGTCATTCAATTATTGTCATTGAACATGATATGGAATTTGTGCGGCTGATTGCCCGTAAGGTTACGGTGTTGCATGAGGGTTCGGTGTTATGTGAAGGGAGTATTGATGAGGTGCATAATGACCCCCGTGTGGTGGAAGTGTATTTGGGACGAGAGTCCTCGATTAGCGCCCATCAAATGAAACTGCTGCGAATTGTCACTGCTATGGCTTGGTCAGATGGGGATTTAGCGCCTGAAGAAGCGGAGTTAATTATTGCTCGCTTGAGTCAATTGTTTTCAACGGATAGTGAAGAACAGAAGAAGTTACAAACCGAACTCCGGGATTATTTAGCCGCTAATGTTGATATTGATGAGTTGGTGGCTCAAATTGAAAATCCTGAAGAACGGGAGTTAATTCTGAAGTTGGGATATGAGGTGATTAATGTTAGCGCTCGCACGCCTAATGAACCGACGATTAATCAACAAGAAGCAGCCGCTTACAAAGAACTGGTGAAGCTTTTGGATTTACCGGAAGTCGTGGTGAATCGCTTAGAAGCAGATTCCCCCAAGTCGTTGTGATTGATGGATATAAATCATAAAATATGTTTTTTGTCAAATCTATTTCTGAATAAGCTCAAAAAATTTTGTCATTGGGGTATGCTTGTATTTTGGGAGTTTTGCCGACGCTAGCAAATAAAATGACGCCAGACTAAGGGTTTTAAGCCTACGTCTTTGCAAATTAACTATAATTAGCCTATGTTACCATGCTATACATAATTTAATATATCATACTACAGCCAAACAACAACGTCAAATTGGGCTTTTCCAGGGACTGCTGCTGCCCAGTCAAAATTACATAACATTTATAAAATCAAATCTTAAACTTTAAAGTTAAAAGTTTTCTTTATAATAGATTCAACCTATAATACCCGTTCAGTTATCGGTGGGGAGGGCGGGTTTTGTTGAAATGTTATCGGTGAATAGCGGAATTTAGTCCCTAAACCCGCCCCTACACTAATTCTTGAGCAATGCTGCACTACACTAAGAATACCAATTAATCGCTTCTAGCTATGAGTTCAACTGAGCAAGTTATATCTAAAATCGATCATCAATCCTCAACTCAGCTAATGCTGCAAATTAGGGATGTGAATGTTTACTATGGTGAAAGTCACATCCTGCGGGATGTAGATTTAAGTGTACCCGTCGGACAAATGGTTTGCCTGATTGGACGTAATGGCGTGGGAAAAACAACATTATTGAAAACGATTATGGGGTTGCTCAAACCTCGAACAGGTACAATTACCTTAGCCGAGCAACTGATTACCCATAAATCCCCCGATCAACGGGCAAAATTAGGCATTGGTTATGTTCCCCAAGGGCGGGAGATTATTCCGCGCTTAACGGTAAAAGAAAATCTGTTGCTGGGGTTAGAAGCCTGTCGTCGGGGTAGAGGGAACAAAGCCGAGATTCCTGAAGAAATTTTCAGCTTATTCCCCGTGTTAGAATCTATGCTATCTCGCATGGGCGGAGATTTAAGCGGAGGACAACAGCAACAACTTGCGATCGCGCGGGCGTTAATGGGGAAACCTCGATTACTGGTGTTGGATGAACCCACCGAAGGAATTCAACCTTCGATTATCCTAGAAATTGAAGCCGCTATCCGCCAGATTGTCAAGTCTACAGGCATTTCTGTGCTGCTGGTGGAACAGCATCTGCATTTTGTGCGACAAGCGGATTGGTACTACGCGATGCAGAAGGGAGGTATTGTCGCATCAGGTTCAACCAGCGAATTGAGTCAGCAGGTGATTCAGCGCTTTTTGGCGGTTTAGTTTTAGGGAACAGGGAACAGGGGGAGATGGGGGAGATGGGGGAGATGGGGGAGATGAGGGAGATGGGGAAGCAAATGACGAATGACAAATGACAAATGACAAATGACAAATGACGAATGACAAATGACAAATGACGAATGACTGAAACACCAGATTCACAGGATTGACATCTAAAAATTTTACCTTGGAGAGGCAAAGGGTGCTTTGTCTATAGTAAAACCATGACAGTATCGCATTTGCCTTATGCATCACTCAGAATCGGGTATTCTTTCTAACCATCCAAATGTCGCGACTCCTTCCCCGCCATCGCGTCGCTTTCGTCTATTTGTTAATCCTGGACTCTGGATCAATCATATCAGCCGTCGTTGGAGTATTCATCAAAAAATTGGTTCTGGCTATTTTTTAGCGGTGAGTATTGCTGTCTTTGGAACAGCGACAGGATTAATCGTGGGAGAACATTATGATGATCGCGCCAGAGAGTCATTAGAAATTACCCAGGAACGCCTGGATCTTATGGAGGATTTAGAAAAATCATTTTTTGGTATTAAATTATACCAAGAACGGTTAAGATATTTGTCCTTAAATCAAACTATCAAAGTTGAAAATGTTATTGAATTAAATGAAAATCTAATCAAAGCTAATAGTCAATTATCAAAATTACAATCCCATTTAAATAATAATCGCAAATTACCCATCGGTTATTCCAGTTCCACTGTCCAGTCTCAAGCCCTGTTGAATGATTGCGATCGGGATTTAAATATATATCATCAAACTGTCCGCTCTCTTTTAGAAAAAATCAATTCGGAAACGATTACGATTACTCAGGCTCAAAGCATTAAGTCCTTTTTGCTGACAAACTTGAAGGAGGAATTAATTCCCCAATTTGAAACAATTTCCGCCAATTTAGACGAAGTTGTTCGCTTAACAGAAATTCAACAACAGCAGGCAAAGGCGAAATTCAAAGAAGCCAAGATATTACGGGCGAGCATCATTGCGGGGAGTATGATGCTATCGATCGGAATTGCCGCTGTTTTAGCCATCTATACCAGTCGCGCGATCGCACGTCCAATTCAAGCCGTAACCCGTGTCGCCGAACAAGCCACTCAGGACGGTAATTTTGACCTACAAGCCCCCGTGATGACTGAGGATGAAATTGGAGTTTTAGCCACGTCTCTGAATCATCTTATTCAACGAGTCGCTACGCAAATTCGCGACTTACAGCAAGCCCAAGTGCAACTGATTCAAAGTGAAAAAATGTCCAGTTTGGGACGGATGGTGGCTGGACTTGCTCATGAGATTAATAATCCGGTTAATTTTATTTATGGCAATCTGACGTATGTCCAAGATTATACCCATGATCTTCTCGAACTCTTACATCTCTATCAGCAGCAGTATCCCCATCCTCCAGCGAAGATTCAAACTAAACTTCACGACATAGATTGGCAGTTTATCTGTGAAGATTTACCCAAAATTATGAACTCCATGCAAGTGGGAAGCGAACGCATTCGCCAAATCATCCTATCCTTGCGAAACTTCTCTCGCCTCGATGAGGCAGAAATGAAACGAGTTGATCTTCACGAAGGAATTGATAATACACTTTTAATTTTAAATTCTCGTCTGACTCAGAATATTAAAGTGATCAAGCAGTATGGACAAATTCCTTTAATTGAGTGCTATCCAGCCCAACTTAATCAAGTGTTCATGAATATTATCAACAATGCCATCGATGAACTGAATGTTGAATCAGGTTTGGCGAAACGACAGATTTTAATTCAAACCCAGCAGGTTAATTCTGATCACGTCGAAATCACAATTCAGGATACAGGTTCGGGGATTCCTCCAAACATAAAACCTAAAATATTCGACCCCTTTTTCACCACCAAGCCCGTTGGACAAGGAACAGGGATGGGTTTGGCTATATCCTATCAGATTATTGAGAAACATCAGGGGAAAATAAAGGTAATTTCAGAATTGGGTCAAGGTTCAGAGTTTATCGTCAGTTTACCGATTAAGTCGGGGTAATTCCGTAGATTATACAGTATGCTCTCCCCGATAACTTTCATTTTTACGTAGATTCACGGTTTCACCAGAACTGGTATGATTCCTATAATCTTCCTAGTTGTATGAGGAACAGCAAAACGATGTATGAACGCGACATAATACCAATGAACAATCAATCTAGTCCTGTAGATACCGTTTGGCAAGCAGCGAATACCCTATCAACAGAGGAAAAAGCGGAACTGGTAGAACGGTTACTGGGTCAAGAATCGGGATTAATTGTCATATCCGCCACCAGTCATCTGGCTGACTATATCATCGCTCAGACTAACCTATTATCCCGAACAGGTTTGGCGTATGTATGGAGAGCGATCGCGAATCGGATGATTGGCGAAGAACATGATCCTTGGGGTTAACTATGCGACTCCAGCACGTTAGGAAAATCACCACGATTCAGGGTGCTATTCTGGTGATTGAAATCAGGGAATGGGAAAGACTGGATATCCAACCCAGTAGGGGCGCATAGCGATGCGCCCATTCCCCATAACAATAAGTGGGTGGACACAATTAAAGTTAACGGTTGAGATTAGGGAACAGGGAACACCTCGACTTACCTCGGCTTCGCTCGGTAACACGCTCGGTGTGTCACAGGGAACAGGGAACAGTAAGGGTTTGAGGCTTGTTTACATGACTTAATCTAGTTCAGTTTATTTCCACCAACCTACTTAAACCCTTTCCAAAGATGACCATAATCACCTAATTTGTAGGATAAAAATATAGTTACCCTCAATCATTATAAATTGAGAAATGATTATAGTTGTAATGGGAGTTTCTGGCTCTGGCAAATCTAGGGTAGGTCAAGCCTTAGCTCAACGCTTAGAATGGCAATTTCGGGATGCTGATGACTTTCATACTCAAGCCGCAAAAGAGAAAATGAAACAGGCAATACCCCTCAACGATCAAGACAGACAACCTTGGTTAGAGGCGATGCGCTCAGCAATGGATCAGTGGATAATGGCAGGTAAAAATACAGTATTAGCCTGTTCAGCGCTTAAGTCAAGTTATCGTCAAGTTTTACATCTTCAAGATTCACAAGCCCAGTTTATTTACCTAAAAGGTAGCTTTGAACTCATTTATGAACGGCTTAAACATCGCCAGCACCACTTTATGAAGGAAAGCCTGCTACGCAGTCAGTTTGAAACCTTAGAAGAACCGACTCCCTCTGAAGCTATCCACATTGACGCTTCCCAATCTCCAGAGGTAATTGTTCAGAGCGTGATCAATCAGTTGAACCTGGAGTAAATTTTGTTGATCGTTGCTTGTTCATTCTGTTCTCTGCTCCCAGACGTGCCATGGCACGTCTCTACATTGCTCCCTCTGCTCCCCCTGCTTCCCCAGCTCCCTCTGCTTCCCCAGCTCCCTCTGCTCCCCCTGCTCCCCCTGCTCTATAACCCCACCACAAAACTTATTCAGCAACCCCTAATTACCCCCATTTCCCGGCGAACAATCGGGTAACTCACTAGCGGGAACCACTGAATCGGAACTGGCAAATCCTTGCAATTTTTGTTTATAATCAACTAACTGTTGGCGAACCTCTTGGGAGTCAATCTGACCGATCATCCGATTAATCACATTAATTGCTTGTGACCAGCTTTGAGTACAGACAGCTTGTCGCAATTGGGCATTGAGGTCAGCTGAAGGGGGACTAACTGTTCCGGTAGCACCTTCCGGAGTAACTGTTCCGGTGGCTCCTCCCGCGAGTCGGAAGGAATTAAAAAAGCCCTGAATACTCTTTTGCAAGTATTTTTCTTTGGACGTACCGACTCCTAATAAATAGACCCGTTGATTGACTAAATAAAGCCGATATCTACCAACAACACCTTCAGAGTGCTGCATTCTAAATGCTTTGCCAGAATAATTATTTAAATTAATCGTTTGCTGATTTAATAGTTGACCCGCCATACTTTCGGATAATCCCAGCACTACTCCGGTTAAAAACTCATTGATTTGACCCGAAGTTTGGATCATAGTGCTAAAATCTCCCGGTAAATCAAAGTAAGCCACCAAATAGTTCGCTTCGTTGGGACGTTCAACAGTAAATGCCTTCAAGTCCAGTGGAGCTAATTCAGTGTTGATTGTGTCCTGTTCTTGGCGAGGTGTACCGGGCATTAAGACAGTGAAATTGCCTTCGGCTGAGGAGAAGGGTTTCCAGATGGATTGGGCTACTTGAATCGGGGGTTCAGCCCGCCCGATTCCCGGTGTTGCCGATCCACTCACCAGCAAGGTGGTGATTAAGAATGGGAGTAGTACCTTGGTATTCATGACTCTATTTATTTGGCAAGGTTATCAGCCTCACTTTAGCCGAAAAAGACGTATACAGAAAAGGCGCACTGTCAGTAGTGCGCCCTCGCTTATTCATTGGTAACAGAGGCATAAGTTTGAGACTCCTGCCACAGTTTGCAGAGAAAGAACTCGGTGCGATCGCTCAGCTTGACCACAAATACACCCTCTTCACCCTGGGGATTAGATGTCATCCAAGTGCCTTTCAGGGTGACTTCGATATAATCAGCATCGCAAATCGACAGAGAAATCTCATCGATTATTTGTTGCCGAACCGCCTTTTCTAAGTCAGCCAAGTGAGGCATATCCACAGGCAGTAAAAACGAGGCGGTGCTAGATTCGACCCAGAGGCTGGACGCGGCTCGTAGAGCCAACATGACTCGTGCCGTCACCCATTCCTCTAGAGACCCCGCTAGACGCTCTAGGTAAAAGCTATTTTCGGTGTAGGTAAGTTTCAGCATGACCTGATATCTCCTATTATTCCAGGTGGACGTGCTGTTGGCGCCAGAACTGTTCGGCAAATGCCACAGTGGGATGCATAGGCGCTTTGGGCTGGGTGAGTAGCGTCATTCCCGCTTGCTCAGGCGTGCGATCGCCTTTTTGACTATTGCACCGTTCGCAGGCAGTAACTACATTGTCCCAACGATGGTTTCCGCCCTTAGAGCGGGGGATAACATGGTCGAGGGTGAGCCGTTTTGGGCTACCACAGTATTGGCAACGATGCTTGTCTCGACGCAAGACTTCCCGGCGATTCACGGGCGGGACTTTCCAAACGCGATCGCTATTGGCTTTGGTCAAGCGAATCTGTTCGGGAACCAGTAAGACTAAGCTGGGTGAATGCACCGGATATCCTTGATCACTCAACCAATCTAACGGTTCAGCTTTTCCTGTAACCAAAAGCGTCACCGCCCGCTTCATGTTGACTCGACTGAGGGGTAGGTAGTTCTTGGAGAACACCACCACTGAACGCCTTAATCCGTCAGTTACACTCGTCACGCTTTTTACTCCTTGGTATAAGAAACCCCGCTGCTGTTTGAGTCAGAGCGGGGGATTTGAAAAACGGTATGGTTTTCTTGTCCTATATCGGTACGGCTTGGATGCGCCTGTACCTCCCGCTGTTGTAATCCGGTTTTGGATTGATGGTTGTTAAATGCTCGGCGTCAGAATTAAAGAGGGTTTCAATTTGGACTGTACCCTGTTCTATCCGGCGATATCCATCCCCAATAAAAAACTCCACCGACAAACCTGCTGACTGCCAATCGCCGAGGCGACTGGTATCAGAGCAAGGGGTGGAGAGGGATAAATGAAGGCTCACAGGAGGTAATTTGTTTCAATACTGCTTTTTAAATACTACACTTGTATTACGAACCTGTCCACATTGTTGAGGAAAAAAACATGATACGTGCCATTCCTAAGACTTCAACCACTGACATGGAAGTCACCAGCATCCGCTTGGAGAGGGAGTTAAAGGAGAAGCTCAAGGATCTGTCAGGCAACCAAGGCTATCAAGCTCTGATTCGAGATATCCTCTGGAACTATGTCCAGCATAAGTCGGGGGATTATCGACCCAACTTTTCCGTCTACGATATCAGAGCCAGCATTCGAGCTACCGCCCAGCAAGAAGAGCGGTGTGTACTCACGGGCAAGTTTATTCAACCCCAGGAACCCATGTTATTAGGACTAACGTTTAACGGCGATATGGTGCCCCTCAGTCTGGAGAGTATGCCGCAGGAGACATCTAGAGCTAAAGCAGCGCGTTAGGTATCCCCCTATTCAAAATTCGTTATCTGTAGGGACACGACATGTCGTATCCCTACTATAAGTCCCGTTAAGAGTCATGATGGGAATTTTGGAGAAGGCGAACGCGCTATGGCGAAAATCAAAATCCTGCAAGACGGTCAGTCTGAGTAATGAAAAAGCTAGAAGAGAAACACTCGTCTCTCCAATTCTGTTGGAGGTGATTTGTTATTGCCAATGCCAAATGCGAATTGAATATCCTTTAACCATCAACAACTGGCTCAAGGGCAATCTGGATTATCTGTTGCTTTCAAGGAATAACTTGGTCGTTATTGAAGCCAAAAATGATGACCTGACGAGAGGATTTACTCAGTTAGCCGTTGAGTTAATTGCTCTCTCCCATATTTAGGAACAAAATGTGTTTTATGGGGCGGTGACAATGGGCGCACGCCATGCGCCCCTACAATTCTAATCCACCATTTTAGCTGTGCCACGCCACTACATATAGAGCCGTTGCGTAAGTCCTAAAGCTGTTCGGCATTTAAATGGGGATACCTCAATCCCTCAAAAGCAACGCCTGAATACACGATTTAAATGCGTTTTAGCTTAACGTTCATGAACCCGAGTTAAATGATTGAGAATCCTCTGAGGAAGCACTTTGCTGAATGGCATTGAGGAGAGCTTGTTTGTTCAGTTCATAGTTGGAAATTTTGACGTTATTTTCTTTGCTACCCGGTGCTTTTTTCTCTGAATGATCGGGCAGAAGTTTCAAGTGCGCCTCTTCAAGTTCAGGGTGTTGTTCGCACCATTCTGAAATCGCGGCTGATAGCTCTTCAATATCATCGGGTACAGGAGCTAATAACTGCTCTAAATTAGCTAAGTCGTCTTGGGTAAATAGAGAAGGGTGTTCGGTTAATAATTCGATAAAAGCATCGACCTTTTGCTCAGGAAACGACAACTGTTCTCGCCGAACTTGATTGGCTGTTTTTTTGACGGTTTCTAGAGGTAAATCTAGCGCGTAAGCAATTTGCTCTAAACCCAAGCCCATTGACATCATTCTGGGAATGGTGTCTAACTTCACTTCTAGTTGAGTCTCCTGATAAAATCGGGTTTGTTTAATTTCGCTTAATCCCAACATAGCGGCTATCTCCTCGCGGCTTTTTTTCGGTAGTTTGTAGACAATAATGGTTTCAATCAGATTGATGAGTTCACGTTGAAGCGTTTCATCGGTTAGCTGTTGCTGTGCTTGTTCGATTAACTGTCTTGCCAGTTGTCCGGCGGTCTCTTCCGGCTCAATTACAAGCTTAACAATTTCTACCCCTAATGAACGTTCTGTAGCTTCCTCTAACTCATCCAGGTAAATCCGTCTTACCCAGTTCAGGGCTAAGAGTTCGCCAAACTGTGAAGTTGACTCTCGTTCAATGCTGCGGTTGGGATAGATGACGACAACTTGCCAAGGATGGGGAGGCTGGTATTGCCTTAAAAAGATGAAGAGTTCGGCAAATATGCGGTAGTATAAGGAATTATCTGGCTGAAACTGAACTTCAACGAGGTAGAAAGGTTTGTCAGGTTCGCTGGTTTTGGGTAAGAATAAACCGTCTAGGCGAAAGGCTAATTGTTTGACTTCGCGGGAGGTAAATTCATAGCTAGCGGCTTCTTCTGGAGGACGGTTAATAAGCTCAAATAATATACTGGGAAATGTCCGAAATAGGTTATAAAATATACTATCAGTTTTCACTAACTCTTGAATGAAATAATTTTTGCTTATTTATTATACCAAACAGTGCTTTAAGGTTTTACCGTACCTGATAAGTAGTCGGACTTTCATGAAAGTTAACGGTTGAGATTAGGCAACAGGCAACGCTTGCGCTTTGTCAATATTTTAAAGCGGCGCGTTAGGCATCCACCTATTCAAAATGCGCTATCGGTAGGGACACGACATGTCGTGTCCCTACAATGGTGCGGATAGTCTTAATCGATGTGTCTACTGCTATACCCTGAAAAATCTGTGTGTCACCCACTTACCACCAAGCTGCCGTTTTCCAGCACGTACATGACATCCGCACGCATCGCATGAGCCATGCGGTGGGTGATGAAAATTACGGTGCGGTCTTGGGTGATACGCTCAATGGTGGCGAGAATTTCGGCTTCTGTGGCAGGATCGAGGGCGGATGTGGCTTCATCGAGAATTAAAATCGCGGGATCTCTCACCAGCGCCCTGGCTAAGGCGATTCGTTGCCGTTGTCCCCCGGATAACTGTCCACCTCTGTCTCCTACTGGAGTGTCGTAGCCTTGGGGTAAGGATAAAATAAACTTGTGAATTTCGGCGGCTTTGGCGGCGGCTTTGACTTGTTCATCGGTGGCGTCTAAATAGCCCATGCGGATATTTTCTCCCACGGAACAGTTAAACAGAATCACATCCTGAGAAACCAGTCCAATTTGAGAACGGAGGGAGCGTACTGTGACATGACGTAAATCAACGCCATCAAACAGAATGCGTCCTTTATCCGGGTCATAAAATCGCATTAGTAAGTTGATAATTGTACTTTTTCCCGCGCCAGAAGCACCGACAAATACGGCGAAGTCTCCTTGGCGAATCTTTAGGGATAGATTTTTGACTCCACTTCTTTCAGAAGAGTAATTAAAGGTAACATTGTCAAAGTAAAGTTCACTGTGAAAATGGGGCAAGTCAATGGCATCTGGGGCATCCTGAATGGTAGGTTTTTCAGATAAGATATCGTTGATGCGTCGCAGGGCGGATACGCCATCGATAAACATAGGGATTGATGAAGATAAGCCGAGGATGTTGAGATTCAATCCGAGTAAGAAGACTTGAAAGGAGGCAAGAGTCCCTACGGAAATGATACTCTGGTAGGTCATGACAGCTCCGATACTTAAAACCACAATCTGCGTCAGGACAAAACCCACCATAGGGATTTTATGGGTTAAGTAGGAGAGAAAGGTTGCCCGGATATAGATTTGTTTTAAGGCGTTTAGATGGACAGAAAACTCCTGGGACATTCTGCTTTCTAGTCCGAATATCTTAACAACGGCTTGGGAGAGGATATTCTCTTCGACAACGTTGGCAATTTGTCCTTCTTTTTGTAATAACTGATAACCGGCGTTGGTGGCGAGGCTGGCAATTTTGGCTGGGGCAATGGCGCACAGAGTTAACCCAATTAAACTGAGTAGGGCTAATTGCCAATTGAGTAAGAAGAGGAAAATTATGGAAAACAGCAGGTTACACAGTTCTAGAATAACCACGGTTAGTCCCATTGTAATGACACCGTTTTCCACCTTCTGGACATCGGACATGAGGCATTTGACAATATCCCCAGCGGAACGCCGTCCGAAAAATTCCATGGAAAGGTTTTGCAGATGCTCGAATAGAGAGTATCGGATATTGTTGGTGATGGCAATGCCTAAACGTGCGCCGAGGGAAAGTCCGAGTACGCCGATGCAGATATATAAAAAGGCTCCGACGGCTAGCAAGGATAGGATGAGAACGAGAAGTCTGTAGTTTTGGGGAACGATGGCGGCGTCGATGATAAATTTTAAGCTGGCTCGGAAGATTGAGTCAAAGGCGGCGTCGAATATTAGGCAGATAAAGAGTAAAATGAATTGCCATTTGTAGTCGGCAATGTATTTTTTTAGGGTTTTGAAGAACCAAATCAGTTCCATAAGTTAGGGGGGATACAGGCAAAATTTATACTTTAAATTGGGCTGTTATTATCTTTATATTTATTTACTAAGTAGTTGAATGACACAGCTAAAATTGCGGAATAGATTTGACGTTTAAACCGGGCGCAAGCCTTGCGCCCCTACAATGAATTTTATAATGACTGTTTTTTTAGCCTTTCCACATTTTTATTTGCAATATGCAGATCCTGAAGCTTTTCGACTACGGTAGTACATCGAGATTTATCCATTTGAAATTGTGTACCGCAGTTTCCACAAGTTAGTTCTCTTTTTGTCAAAAAATCTTCGAGCGACAGCTTAATTCGGAATTTCTGACATGCAGGACAAAGAAATCCTGGAGCATCGTTCATATATTTTGTTGGTTCACTCATACCGTTTCTTCTTCCTTAGCCTTCTTTTTTTCCTCTATTTGTATATTTTCTCCCATTACAGCAAGTAAGGTTTGAATGCCTGCTGGGATATCAGAACGTCGAATGCGGACTTTAGCCTCTATATTGGCTTGTAGATGTCGAGCAACATTCTCTTGTTTTTTCGCTGATGATTCTTGAGTAGCGATCGAAGCTCGCCAGCTTATCAGTCTAGGATCTTCCAGACTTTCGTTTGTATTCTCATCTCCGCCGCTGAGCAAATTTAGTTTTTTACTTTCCTTTTTCTCATAGCCCTCTAGCAGTCTAATACCAAACTTAAATTCTGCATCATGAACCTGAAGTAAAGGAAGTGGAATCAGCGATAGAGCTGGAATCTTCACCTCCTTTTCTTCCCCAGCTTTGTTAAGGCTGAAAGAAATCATTCGGAGTTCTCCAAGTTCCTCATGCTTTCCAATGATTTGATTATTCTCTTCTTCTGTTCCATCCAATATGGGATTGACACTATTCTGTTTTGTAAAACCATACTCTTCTACAAACGCAGCAAATTGACGAGCTGCCATGAAATCAGCATCAATAATTGCTTTTAATGGAGCTAGAAAAAGATATTCAAGAGATACAATGTTAGTCGGAATGGATGTCATATATTTTGTTAAGATAAAAACTCAAGGTTTACAGTTAATCTTCAGGCACAAGTTCTTCTTCATCACCCGGTTCTATGACGACACATTTATAGTTTTGTAATTCTATTTTAATATTCATTAATTGTAGACTATGTTCTGGTAGCTTTTTTAGTTGATTAGTCTCTGCAAACACATTCAGTGCTTTGTTGTTAAGTGCTTCTCTTATCAGTGAGTTAATTATTCGTATTTCTGTGAATAATTGGGCAATTAATTGTCTCCAAAAAGCATCAACTTGCCGCCAAAAATTGCTCTGGTAATCTTCAAAAACCCCTGTAAAATTTTCTGGCGATAATTGCTGTTTTAAGTTGATATTAGATAGAAGGATTGCTGAAACAGTTTGCTTAACTTCGGCGATAGCTCTATTGATTTCTTCTTCGCTATCTAGTTCTTCTTCATTAGCTGACCGCAAGAATCTATACCACTGATTAAGAGACTCTCCAATTTCATTCCCTAACTCACCCCGTATCTTTTCTGACCGCAATGCTTCCAGGATTTTTAGGCGATTCTCTGGCTCGGATAGCTCCTCTGGAAAATCTTTGTCTTTAAGCTCTTCTGTAACCTTATTGAGAACAACAGCCGCTGATAAATGCCCTACCTTAAAAAACAGATTTCTAGAAGGGTAAAACTCATCCAGCATTGTATCTGATACTGATGAATTAGGAGGCGGCACTAAATCTTCAGAAACGCCGTATCTTAAAGTGAGGTCAATGGTACTAATTAAGGCGTTTGGTATGGGAAAGCTTCTTAGTAGCTTGTCGTCCTTATACTGCTTACTCAATTGGCGCGAAAAAACATTAGCTGCATGCTGTGCTTTTGTAATGTCAATTAGAATTGAAGACAGAATTTCGTGTAGGTGCGCCATTAGCAAGAATACTAAATCAAGTTCTAAAACAAAAAATGATATCAGAGCAACTGGGAAGGGACTGAAGTGGTTATGAAACTGCTTACAGTCCCCTTTCAATGCCTAGTTAACGTCTTCGATATTCTGGTTTATTGATTTGTGTCCTCTACCGTTTGGCTTGGTGGTGTTACTGGTACTATCTCTCCAGAGGTTGTATCTACCAAAGATAGCGTATAACCTTGTGTTTGTGGTAATGCTGCATTCGGTGATTGTACCTGTCCATCCGCTTCTACTTTTATGCTCACTGGTTTGGGCTCTGTTCTTCCATCACTAGGAGCCTTAAAGGTTACTGTTTCCGAATCGGGTGTCTCTCCTGTGCTTAACTTGTTTTTATCCCATTCTATAGTAAATGAAGCTTGACCATTTGCTTGTGTTTTCTGGTTTGGTGGCGTTATTTTCAATTTTGAATGGTCTGGCAGAATTCCTTCTATTTCTCTCCTCTCCACTGGATTGCTTTCGGAATCCGTGAGAGTCAATATTATTTCTTTTTTATCTTGACCATCTGGTTTAATTTTGATAGTACCATTAACATCTGATTTCAACAGCTCCACCAACTTCTGAGGTTCCGGGATATTAACCTTAAATGGCAGCGTACTTTCCTGCATTTTTTTGCCAATACTTGCCAAAATGATTAATTCAAATACACCGCTGGGGGGTAATTTTTTTGAAGAATTTGCTGTCAGGCTGACTATTAAGTTAACTTTCCCATCATTTCCTGATTTAGTGTGTATCTCGCCTTTCTCCCAATTGAGAATTGTTCCTAAAGGCGCTAAGCCAATCTGTATAGCCTCTGTGATTGAATATTCCTCGTTCAATGAGTACAAATGATGTTCCTGAACCCCCATATTTCTAAGAGCTAACGTTGGTTTAATTTCACCAGCCTTTATTGTGACATCAGCTCCCTTAATATTTAAGCCGTTTGAATCTACTAACTTAATACTGAATAAGCTTGTATCCTGTGGATTATCAAGATCTAGGTTAACCAAAGGAGGACTTACCATCAAATCACCATCCAAAGAAGCACCAGTAGCAGCATTAGAGAGAATATTGAGAACCGTAGCCAACCCAGCAGGTACACCAGCTTGAGCTGCTTTAACCCTAACATCTTGAGTGTACTCGACAGAGTATTGAGAATCTTGGGTGGCTTTAGAGTCTTTTTTGCTTGAATAATTTGCTTTAAAATTAGCGTTAATACTAAATGGACCCCAACCCGCTTTGGCACCTCCACTCAACTCTCCACCTACATCAGTTGTCTCAGAAGTTTGTGAGCTTTGTGACGCCGAAGCATTAATGTTGGCTTTGAATGCGATTTCGATATCTGTAACTACAATCGCCGGAATTGGAACAATTGTTAGAATCGGAACAATGAGTTTAACAATTTCTCCATCTTTCTGATATGAAAATGTCACATTTACTGCGGACTTATTACCGTTTTCATCCGTCTGGAGTCCCACTTCCTGAATGAACTCCCATGTAGATTTCGCTGCCATAGCTTGCGCCGTAATAGCTGCTTGAAGAGGAGCACCTATGACAGCACCATAATCAATTCCATTGAGTAAGTTAAGCGCGTTTGTTGCTGGAGCATTATCAACTGGCATGAAGTTACCCTCGAATTATAACTATGTGGTTCAATCAAACTTAAAACGATTTCAGTCATTAATTTCTGAATTTTTCGAGTTAGAGGCTTTTTTCCTCGGTAGATGTACTGAAGGAGACGATCGCTATACAGGGAAAAGGGGCGATCGCCCTCCTTGCCGTCTAAAAACTATTTTGGAAATGGAAATTTTCTTGAGAAAATGCCCACACAACTCATTGCTGTTTTAACCACCTACAGATAGCTTTATGTAACGGTTGCCTTTGTAGACGTATATGGTGATTCCCTTCCGCTAGTCCTCAATGGGGTCGATATAGTAGTAGTTGACTACGCCTTGTGTTGGCACTACGCTATAAGTCCGGTCATTTGGTACGTTGAGTTGTTGGGTGGCACTGGGTGCAAGATTGTATGACATTGGGTGTGGGTCATTCTCCTTGTCTGCTATCGGCGTATGATATACAGTAACGATGCAGTTAACTTGGTTAGTATTGTTACATTCAAATTGGATTTGAGTTGGACCGACAAAGTCTTGGCCAGCATTTGGGATGACGGGCATCTCTTTTTTCCTATAGTGGTGATTAGTCGATACAATATGGGATGCATTGGCTATATGAGATCTATATCCTTGTTGGTAAAGAGAGCCTATTTTACATCGGTTTCCTTTTAGGTCAAGTCATAGATTGGGCATCGCCTAGGATGCTGGTAAGCATGTGCATTGACACTCAGGGGCAGAACCAAGTGTTGGGATATAACCCGGATTACATTGTCCTCCTGCGAATGTACACTGTTTTCTTCTTGGGTCGTAAGCACCGATACAAGTACCAGGATCATTTTTTGATGATTGGTTTTGTGCAAGTTGAATTGCTGATTCAAATTTAGAAAGGTTACTGCATTCAATTCGAGCGGCATTGCTCATTTCTTGACTGGCAAATTCCTCTCGTTCAAAATGCAATTCAGGAATCTGATCGGCAGACGCAGCAGAAATAGGCAAAATAAGTGTCCCCACTATCATGGCAATTCCAATGATGGCGTAAAGTGCCGTCATGATTAATGATTTGTATTTCATTTTCACTTGGCTCCTATCTTTTTGTTATCTTCAGGAAGATTGATTTTTACTAAGCCGAGTGATAAATTTTAACTCGGCTTAGATTTATAGTATTAAACAATTAAGAGTCAACTCTTAATTGTTTAATTACCACCGCAACCATCGACGCAAAGGTCTAAACATAATTCCTCCTTTTTGATTGAATTTACTTGTTGTTTATTCACCAAACATCTACTACCTTTGATGCAGTATTTATCCGGCTAAGGATTGGATTCAGTGGCTCTTTGGCAAGAGGCTGCATCCTTTCCATGTCTCTATCATGGCTCCCCTCCCCCACCCCTGTCAGTCGGGAAAGTCGGATCATAAAGTCGGAAAAGTCGGCTCGTTGCCACTGAATGCCATATCACGCACTAAAACACATCCGTATGTAATACGAAAAACCTATCCGTAATACATACAGTTTCAACCCAATCAGGTAGCAGCCATGCAATTATAATAGTAGACACATCGATTAGGATAAACAAACTGTTGTAGAGACGTTGCATGCAACGTCTCTACAAAATGATGCGTCCTAACCGCTATGGTGGTTACTATATCCTATTAGACACGTCCTGGAATGTATTTCATTCAATCGCCAACTCTGTAATACGTTTATCTACGTCAACGGCGTATTTCCTCTCCGTATTTTCCCCCAAAAGCTTAAAAAAGAAGGGTTGACCTTCATTAAGGGTTGGAACTTCTAGAAATGAGCAGCTAAAATAAAAACCGGGGTGCAAGCATCAAAAACATTGATAAGATGATATCGTAACTGCCCATGACTCTTGAAGAAGCCCTAGAGTTTGTCGAATCTATCCTTCAAGCTAAAACAGGTAAACAACTCACCGCACCAGAAAAAGAAATCCTCAAAGCCGCTTGGGACAACGAAACCTACAGCACCGTCGCCGATCGCTTATACATGAGCGTGGGGCATATTAAAGATTTAGCCTCTCGATTATGGAAACGTCTTTCCGACTTACTCGACGAAAAAGTCACCAAAAATAACTTCCGCCGTTTACTCTTAGAACAAAGCAATAATTACCACATTGAAGACCCCAAAGGCAATATCTTAATTGTTGACGCTCTCGTCGAAAACCTGCATTTTTTAAACGACATCTTAACCAAACAGGGGTACAAAGTCCGCCGCGTAACCAACGGCACAATGGCATTAAAAACCGTCCGCAATTTACCCCCCCCCGATGTCATTTTACTCGATATTAAAATGCCTGATATCGATGGCTACCAAGTCTGCTCAACCCTGAAAGCCGACGCAGAAACTTCGGACATTCCCATTATTTTTATCAGTGCATTAAACGAAGTATTTGATAAAGTCAAAGCCTTTCAAGTTGGGGGAGTGGATTACATCACCAAACCCTTCCAACCCGAAGAAGTCATCGCCCGCATCGAAACTCACCTCACGCTGCAACAAAAAAAACACAAACTCCGACAACAAATCGAGCAACATCAAAAAACGACGGAAATTCTCTACCAATCTCACGCCCTCCTCACCAGTTTGTTGAACAGTTCTAGAGATGGAATTGCCGCCATGCAAGCGGTAAGGGATTTAGTCACTGGAGAAATCGAGGATTTTCGCTATCTGTTAGTTAATCCCGTCTTTGCCAAACTCTTGGGAAAACAACGAGAAAAACTTACGAGTAAGGCAGGGCAAAAGAAACTGCTGAATCGACTCGCCCCAGGATTGCTTGAAAAGTTCGTGCAGGTGGTGGAAACCGGAGAACCACTCGAACAAGAATTGGGTTGGGAAACGGATACGGGAAAGAAATGCTATGACTTGATTGCCGTTAAGTTGGGAGATGGCTTTTCAATAACCGTGCGCGAGGTGAGAGATTAGGGAGGATGGGGGAGGTGGGGAGGATGAGGGAGATGGGGGAGTTAGATTGATTTACTTCGGGTCTGCTGAATAAGTCTTGTGGGGGGGTAGAGAGCTGGGGAAGCTGGGGAAGCTGGGGGAGCAAAGATACCCGCCCGCTTCATATTGACTCGACTGATGGGTAGGTAGTTCTTGGAGAACACCACCACGGAGCGCCTTAATCCTTCAGTTACATTCGTCACGCTTTTTACTCCTTGGTATAAGAAACCCCGCTTCTGGTTGTAGTCAGAGCGGGGGAGTTGAAAAACGGTATGGTTTTCTTGTCCTATATCGGTACGGCTTGGATGCGCCTGTACCTCCCGCTGTTGTGATCAGGTTTTGGATTGATGGTTGTTAAATGCTCGGCGTCAGAATTAAATAGGGTTCTAGTTTGGGCTGTACCCTGTTCTATCCAGCGATATCCATCCCCAATAAAAAACTCCACCGACAAACCCGTTGAGCGCCAATCGCCGAAGCGACTGGTATCAGAGCAAGTGGTGGAGATGGATAGAGGAAGGCTCACAGGAGGTAATTTGTTTCAATACTGCTTTTTAAATACTACACTTGTATTACAAACCTGTCCACATCGTTGAGGAAAAAAACATGATACGTGCCATTCCTAAGACTTCAACCACTGAAATGAAAGTGACCAGTATCCGCTTAGAGAGAGAGTTAAAGGAGAAGCTCAAAGATCTGTCAGGCAACCAAGGCTACCAAGCCCTGATTCGAGATGTCCTGTGGAATTATGTCCAGCATAAATCTGGCGATTATCGACGATCGCTTGCTGGAGGGATTACTTGTGTTTAAACTCAGATGGCTACAACAAATAAAAGTATTGAAACCAGAAATATGGCTATTATTCATTGCTTTTGTCATGCCCTCTCTGCTGCTCTATTCAGATTTTTTGACCAGACAGTTTTTCTTTCTCACTCTAGGCGGCTTTCCAACAGTCGTCATGATGATCTATGTGTCTATCAACAGAGTTGCTCCACATAAACTAGGGCTTTCGCTAGAGCTTTCATCAGTACGTGAGATACTGCCCTCTACTTTGTCCCTACTTCTGTTAGGTTGGATATTTTTGGCTTTGCTCCCTTGGTTTTTAGGTGACCCTCGTTCTCTGTATCTAGAGTTGGGTTACTATGGCTGGTATTTTGGCATGTCGGTATTTCAAGAGCTGGTATGGAGAGGATTCGCTTTCCTGATGTTAGAAAAAATAATTGGCTGTCGTGAGAGAGCTGTGATACTTTGCTCTGCCAGTCTTTTTGCGTTCTCTCACATTTACTTTCGTAGTGTTTTAATCGTTGCTGGAACCTGGCTGTTGGGCTGGCTATGGGGGAAAAATTACTGGAAGTTCAGAAGTATTTCTGGTCCTGTAGTTGCCCACTATCTTGTGGGGTTTCCTTTTATTCTCTTCAACTACATGGGGGGTAATCAGAGTTGGAGTCTATTCTGACATCTGTGGTATGCTCTTTGCACTTTGGCGTGACTTTGGCGTGTAGGACATCGGTCAAGAAACCGGGTTTCTGGGGGTGAAAGGTTAATATGGAGTTGTTATCTTCACGAGAAACCCGGTTTCTAGTGCAAAAAGGTAGAATTTCTGCCTTGCGATAGTACAGTTTTGCCGATGAAAGGGGTTAAGGTAAAGCTGTTGAAACGATTAGGCTGTAATGAGTTCAGACCCAAATAACACATCACCGGAACAGGAAAAGGCTCCAGAGCAAACTCCAACCGTTGACCCAAAGGATTTAGCCATGAAACCCGGTTATATTGCCGATCGCGATGCTGAGGAAACCGTAGACAATCCAGCCGTAACACCGCAAATGCCCAATGATCCCAGTGATGACCGAGGAGATTTAAGGCGGGATTGACACGAGAGAAAAAAAATTCAGCCGTTCATAATCTGGGCTGAGGCGATCGCAAAAGTTGGGCAAGGGGAATCCGCGATCGCATCTTTGCAACTCTGTCCTAAATATGATCGCACTTTCAATACAACCATATTGGGGAAATAGTGGGTTGAGATCCCCCTAAATCTCCCTTAAAAAGGGGGCTGGAGGGGATCTGCCGCTATTAGCTGGGAAGTTCGATCTCCTGACCGCTTCTAAAAACCTAGACAAACCTACCCATAAGTAATTCTGCCTTGGTATAAGTCCACGGTGTAACTTTTGGTCGATAACCGTTAACGCTGACGCTTGGCTGATACCCGGCATTGTTGCTCGACATCAGCCTTAACCA
>NZ_JAVJQN010000219.1:0-13715 GCF_040218245.1 Coleofasciculus sp. E1-EBD-02
CGTTAAAGCAATTGTGACCAAGGGCAAAAAGATAGGGGCTTATATAGGTCGCGTGGCTGTGCGAACAACAGGCAGTTTCAACATCTCAGCCGCCAATGGTTTAGTCCAAGGCATTAACCATAAATATTGCAGTCGTGTACACGGAAAGGATGGATACCAATACGCTTTCTAAGGAAGTCCTGTCGGACTGCTGTTTATGTAAGGGGGCGAATTTCTCCCCATACATAAATGACAGGGGTTTCCATTCGTCCCCTTACAAACCCCAATTTTTGATGAATTCAGACGAACCACAGACCCAAGAATCCAATTTAGAACAACAACCAATCCTTGAGGGATTTGAGGAAAACTCTCTAGAGCAAAAGCCAGAAACCGAAAGCTCTAAGCCGTTAACCGACTCATCTGATCAATCTGACGTGAGCCAATCCCAAGCTGGCAATGTAAATGCTGTAGACTTACCGGGATCAGATGATAATCAGATGACGCCATCAAGAGACCAACAGGAAACCGTAGCGAATTTAACCCAAACGATCGCTGACCTTGAACGCCAAGAACAACAGTTGAGGCAAAAAATTGCCCAGCTACAAGCCAGCCAAAATCAGATTTTATCTGACCAGTTAACCAAAACCCAAGCCACCATCCAACAAATGCTCCAAGAGGGGTTAAGCGAATTAGAGCAGCGCAAGCAAGCCCTTTTAATTTCTGTGGAGCAACTAGAACGCCGCCGAGAACGCATTCGCACGGAAATGCGAACCACATTTGCTGGGGTATCTCAAGAATTGGCAATTCGGGTGCAGGGTTTTAAAGACTATTTGGTTGGCAGTTTACAAGACTTGGTTGTAGCGGCGGAAGAGTTAGAATTAGCCGAACCGACGGCAGAATTTTCCAAACCGAGGATGGATGAACCTCAGCCGCCAGTTTCTTCTCCTACACCCAAATTTGCTGAACAGGCGTTTCAAGATCAGATCCAGCAAATTCGGGACATTATTGACCAATACCGCAAAATGCCAGATTATTATGGTCCGCCTTGGCAATTGCGTCGCACGTTTGAGCCAATTCATGCGGAGCGAGTGTCCAATTGGTTTTTTAGTCAAGGGGGGCGTGGGGCGATTCGCACTATCGGTAGCCGCTTGCAAAATATTTTGGTCGCCTCCGCCGTGATGTCTGTTATGCGGACGCTTTACGGTGATAGACTACGAACCTTGGTTCTTGCCAATACTCCTGAACGGCTAGGAGAGTGGCGCAGAGGATTGCAGGATTGTCTGGGTATTGCCCGCAGTGATTTTGGTCCAGAACGGGGGGTCGTTTTATTTGAGGAACCATCCGCCCTCGTGCAAAAAGCCGATCGCTTAATGACCCAGAAGCAACTTCCTTTAATTATTGTGGATGAAACAGAAGACCAGATTAGTCTTTCAATTCTGCAATTTCCTCTCTGGTTAGCCTTTGCTCCCGATCCTCAGCAACTGAGTAATTACTAATAACGTAGTTGGACAACATTAAAGTTGATGGTTGGGATGGGGGAATAGGGAACAGGGAACAGGGAACAGGGAACAGGGAACAGGGAACAGGGAACAGGGAACAGGGAACAGGGAACAGGGAACAGGGAACAGGGAAGCTGGGGAGATATAGGTAACGAATGTTACGATTTTCATGCCATACCCTTACCTGTTTCACACGCTCCCATATAAAATCGGCTAGGGGAGATGTCCCAATAAAGGTCTGATTATCTCCCCTAGCTTTTTAATTGTGGAGGGTTTAAAACAATGATGCGTGAGTTGAGTTGGATTGGGCTACTGCTGATCAGTGCTTACTTACTTGGCTCAATTCCA
This sequence comes from Coleofasciculus sp. E1-EBD-02, assembly GCF_040218245.1. Taxonomy (NCBI): domain Bacteria; kingdom Bacillati; phylum Cyanobacteriota; class Cyanophyceae; order Coleofasciculales; family Coleofasciculaceae; genus Coleofasciculus; species Coleofasciculus sp. E1-EBD-02. Next base: position 1,827 of record NZ_JAVJQN010000219.1, read on the forward strand.
ACTGGATATTTGGCAGGACGTCTGGTTAAAGGAATTGATATTCGGGAAATCGGTTCGGGATCAACGGGGGCGACCAATGTTTTGAGAAACCTGGGAAAAGGTCCAGCTTTAGTCGTTTTACTGATTGATGCGACGAAAGGAGTGGGTGCTGTTGCTTTGGTACATGGCTTCTTTGCCCTAACGGGATCATCCGTGATGCCGGATACCTGGAAACCTTGGTTGGTGGCTGTTGTCGCGTTGGCGGCTATGTTGGGTCACAGTAAATCAATCTGGATTAACTTTACAGGAGGAAAATCAGCCGCTACAGGGTTAGGCGTCTTATTCGCTATGTCTTGGTTCGTCGCGTTGAGTGTATTGATAATCTTTATTGGGGTCGTCAGTATCTCGCGGATTGTTTCTCTGGGTTCGATTGCGGCGGCGATCGCAGTAGCTGTGCTGATGATTGTCTTAGCCCAACCGTTACCCTACCAGATATTTGGGATTGTGGCGGGGCTATACGTTATATTACGGCATCGAGCCAATATTCAGCGCCTACTTGTCGGTACTGAACCCCGTTTAGGGCAATCTGCATCAGCGGAAGCGATCGGCAGTTAAACCGTTGCTGGTATGGTATGGTGTAGCTTTTCACCTCTCAGGTTAGACCGGATGTGAACTAGGATGGAGATAGTCAGTTTCCAACAAGTACCGTGAACCAGTACGATCCTAAACTTGCTCAGTTTAACTTATCAGGCGTGGGCTGTTGGCTCACCCTATTAGCCACCTTTCTCTTACTGGGAACAGTTGGCTTGGGCTGGCTGGTCAACGGATTCTTAATTCTGATTGGGTTAGTCATCCTCGCACCAGTCATTGGCTGGATTGGCTTTCGCTGGTGGTTACAGCGCAACCTGGTTGAGGATAAATGTCCCGTCTGTGCCTACGAGTTTACTGGGTTTAATCGTACCGAATGCCGCTGTCCCAACTGTGGCGAATTGTTGAAAGTCGAACAGGGTCAGTTTAACCGCTTGACGCCGCCGGGTACGATTGATGTAGACGCCGTAGAGGTTTCAGTAAAGCAACTTGAAGATTAAGCCCATTGTCAGATATAAGGCTTAGCGGGTTCAAGCCATGGCGACTCAGTAGGTTAGTGGAAATACACTCAACGATATTAGTTTCTGTAAAGCCCCTCAAACCCTAACATAAGACGTAGCTTGCTTACTTTTCGGGAAGCGAGTATTTTACGAACTATGACGCTCAGAGCCGTTAACTTTCATTTGTCCTACCTACTGACTAATGGAGAGAGTATAACTTTGCCCTCCAGTGCTATCGACAATATAGATCTTGTAAGTGCCTTCTTCCCAATATCCCGGTGCTTCAACGGTTTGCCCTGGCGCAGTGGCTAACACACATTGTCTACCACTTGCCACGGGTTCACCTGTTGAATTCAATGGTTCAATGATCAAAGCCGATTGACCAGCGCTTTGGAGGCTGAAGTTCAACGAGCCGAAGTCTTGTTCCAATGTGATCGTATACTGCGGTTGAATATTACCCACTTGGCAATTGTTCCCTTGAGCGGAAGTGCCTTGGAGTTCCAGGGCATTAAATCCTGGCGCTAACCTTTGCACAGTCTGACTATGGAGCAAACCTGCGTTCGCTAGCAGCATCGCTAAGGTGGTTGGCACAATCATCCACTGTTTCAGTCGTTTCATTCTCTGAGGCTCCACTATTGTTTGAGTTTTTCTCAAACTCATCGTCGTACATTAATAGACCCGCCGAAACTGACTCTGTTCCTGTTTGTTATTTGTCACTCGTCATTTGTCATTTGTCAGGGAATAGGGAACAGGGAACAGGGAACAGGGAACAGGGAACAGGGAACAGGGAATAGGGAATAGGGAACAGGGAACAGGGAACAGGGAACAGGGAACAGGGAACAGGGAACAGGGAACAGGGAACAGGGAACAGGGTAAGGTCGAGTTTTGAGTGAACTCCCTCATCTCCCTCAGCTTCCCCAGCTTCCCACACCCGACACCCGACACCCAACACCCGACACCCGACACCCGACACCCGAAACCCGACACCCGACACCCGACACCCAACACCCGACACCCGACACCCAACACCCGAAACCCGACACCCGAAACCCGACACCCAGTAGTACCCTCAAGTCCCTTGTCAGGTAAGCGTTTTTCTTCACTATTGCCCATGACACACCGAGCGTGTTACCGAGCGAAGCCGAGGTAAGCCGAGGTGTTGCCTATTGCAAGAAAGCCTAGCGCGTAGCGCTATAACCCCTAAGAATTGCCCGAAACCTTGCTCAAACCGATAAAATCAAAACATATAACCTGATTTCTACAACTTAATTCTCTTGGCAGATGGAACCGAATCGAGACGACGACCAATCCACGCCCGTGGGCAATCCCTTTCAACCGCCCTTCTATAACACCTATCCGATGAAGCAACGGTTCAATCAAATCAGTGCTTGGTTTAACAGCTTGCCTACCGTTGGTAAAGTTATTGTGGTGATTGTCGGCGGCAGCTTGAGTTTATCCCTCTTGAAGACTGTTTTCCAACTGATTACCTCGTTAATTAGCCTTGCCCTATTGGGAATAATCCTCTATGTAGTGTATAAATTTTTCATTACCCCTAAGTCTCCCCAATAGTTGCCCACCCTTTATCCGCGTCGCGTGAGAATTGAACATGACTAGCCCTACCATAAAACAAGTCCATAATCAAACGGTTAGTCGATCATTTTCACTGCGACTTAATCGGGCATTGCCGATGATGACCCGGCGGTTAGCAGCTGTGGTTCTGGAAGTGTCATTAGTGACGGTAAGTGCGGTCATTCCGTACAGTATCGGCGAGTATGCCAAAGACCATTCTCCGGCTGAACCCGTTCCTATCAACCCTGTTGTCGCAGCAACGGAAGAGGCGATCGCGAAAACCCTGGCATATCCACGAGCGCGATTAAATCGTCAAGTTGCCCCCCTGACTAATTTGTTCTGGTGTGGGGCAATTATTATGCCTGTTGTGGTGGTCAGTTGGCAACTTTATCAATTGGGGAAAACGGGGCAAACCATGCCCAAAAAGTGGTTAAAACTGCGGGTGGTGACACCAATGGGAACACCACCGGGATTAATCCGGGCAGTTTGGCGTGAGGCAGTTGGGCGCTGGGGACTCCCCCTGGGTACAGCCTATTTGCTGTGGCGGTATACGGGTGCATTTCCCGACTTTGGCATCTTATTAGGATTGGCGGGAGTCATGCTACTCATCGAACATGGCAGTGGCTGGATTCACTCACGACGCCGCACCTTCCACGATCGCATGGCAGGTACTTATGTAGTGAATGCGGCTCAGGGATTGGCATCCGCCTCATTCAACGGCTGGCAGACTGATCGGGATCACTCCGTTACCCTAGAATTTGACAACGGCTGGCGTCAACAGAGCGAAACATCAACCAATAATCAGTCTCATCATCCCTCCGTCACCACCATCGTCCTCACCTCCCAATCCTCATCTCGACAAGCCCCCCATCTGTGGGGGTGGATGCGCCGTCATCCTGGGGCAACCTTGCTAATTCTCTCATTTACAGGAATGGCATCGGTTTTGGGAACGTTTGTCGGGACTCAGGTGTATATTCAACGTCAGGCAAATTGGCGAGAAGTTAACCAACAAAATAACGAAGTCTTTCTAGCGCTGGTTAAGCAGTTGAGTTCTACCTCCGCCACCGCCTTAGAAGAACGACAGGCGGCAATTTTGGCGCTGGCAAGGCTGGATGATCCCCGTGCTGTGCCGTTTCTGGTGGATTTATTGGGACAGGAAAACACGCCGACTCTGATTGATACCCTACAGCAAGCCTTAGTCAGTAAAGGCGCCGAAGCCCTACCTCCCCTACAACGGTTGAATCAGGCGCTACAAAATGACCGAGACACATTAGCCCGTCGGGGAACGCCAGGAGAGCAGCAGTTAGTCGCCCTGCGACAACGGGCAACCAATCGTGCGATCGCGAAAATTCTCACCATCTACAGCAGTGAACTGCACGACGCGGATTTGAGTCGCATAGACTTGAGTCAAATGGACACCCGTTCAGTTCAATTTACCTTAGTTTTGGATAACCTCGACCTCGCCGGACTTAATTTCCGTTCCGCCATCTTAACTGGGGGCAGTTTCCAAAACAGCCGTTTTTATGGGGCGGGTGCGGATCAACGCTGGGGTACATTTGATGATTGGATTGCGGATTTAAGTGGGGCTGAACTCAAGGAAGCGGATTTAACTGGGGCAAATTTAAACAATGTTTTAATGGCTCGCACAAATTTGATTCGGGCAATTCTTGATCGGGCAAATTTAGCTGATAGCTATCTCATTGGCGCGAACTTCAGCAGCGCTCAACTGATTGGGGCTGATTTAAGCCGAGCCGTATTAGAAAATGCTAGCTTGACCGGGGCAAATTTAGGCGAGGTAAAGGCATCTCTGGTGAATTTACATGGGGGAAGTCTCGGTCAAGTGAGTGCCGTTGGCGGAGATTTTAGCTTTGCGGATTTGACCCAATCCAATTGGCAAGGGGCGGATTTATCGGGAGCCAATTTCAGTCATGCCAAGTTACAGGATGCGGATTTGAGTTCGACGAAATTGGTTAAGGCGAATTTGAGTCAGGCTCAATTGCAAAATGCTAAGCTACAGAATACGAATTTGAGTGCAGTCGATTTACGCGGGGCGAATGTAACCGGAACGGATTTCTTGGGCGCTATGTTTGCCACAGCGATGCCTGTTAAATCGGATCAGTTTATCACGCAACCTCCAGCCGCCACGTCGGGAGCGCGAGTACAGGGGGTGAATTTTGCCCGGGCGAAAAATTTAGATACCAATCAGTTGCAATATATCTGTAATCATGGGGGACGGCATCCAGAATGTCCCTAAATAGATAGGAAGGAAAAGCTGGGGAAGCTGGGGAAGATGGGGGAGATGGGGGAGATGGGGAAGATGGGGAAGCTGGGGTTAACTAACAGTTACAGAACTTACAGTTACAGCAGTTTTCAAGTTAGTAGACTACAGACGATTATTGCGCTGAAAAGCAAGCCGATATCCCCGACTTCTCCAAGAAGTCGGAGATCTGTCTGTGTACCTCACTTACTAAGCGCTGTAGGATGTTAAGTCCCAAATCCTTTACCCCGATTTACCGAGGGTAAACAAAGACAATTCTCAAGTTGCTTGTACAACTTATCATGGTCTAAATCTTGACCAATTAGCACCAATTGATTTCTCTTGTCCCCTTTCCACTGATCATCTTCGATATTAAACCGCTTACCACTGAGGTGGAAAATGTGGCGATTTGGACTCTCATCAAACCAGAGAATTCCCTTAGCCCGGAAAATATTCGTTGTCAGTTGATTGTCTAAGAAATATTGAAACTTCCGGATGTTGAAGGGTTTATCACTCTGGAAGGAAATCGAGGTAAATCCATCATTTTCTAAGTGATGAGAGTGATCATGATCGTGGTGATGCTCATGATGGTGATGATCATGATCGCAATCGTGGTCATGGTGATGCTCATGATCGTGATGTTCATGGTCATGATCCGATGACTCATCAAAATACTGATCCGACTCAAACAATCCTACACTTAAAATCAGCGGTAATGGCACTTGAGATTGAGTGGTGCGAATAATCCTCGCCCCTTCTTTAATTTCGCGAATTCTCACCTCCAAGGCGTCTACATCACCTTCATCAACTAAGTCGATTTTATTCAGCAGAATAATATCACCGTAAGCAATTTGGCTATATGCCGCTTCGCTATTGAATAGATCCAAACTGAAATTCTCACAGTCTACCACGGTAACGATGGAATCGAGGCGCGTCATGTCTCGCAGTTCGGTTCCTAGAAACGTGAGGGCGACGGGTAGGGGATCAGCTAATCCCGTGGTTTCCACCACCAGATAATCCACCTTGTCTTCCCGTTCCAGCACCTTGTAAACGGCGCTAACTAAATCTTCATTAATGGTGCAGCAAATGCAACCATTACTCAATTCCACCATGTCATCTCCGGTGGTGACAATGAGTTCATTATCAATGCCGATTTCGCCAAACTCATTGACTAAAACGGCAGTCTTGACACCGTCTTGGTTGCTCAAGATATGATTAAGCAGCGTCGTTTTGCCGCTACCGAGAAATCCGGTAATAATCGTGACAGGTAAGCCATGTTTCGCCGCGTCCAGGGTTGGGTCGGATGCAGACTGAGTTGTGACTGATTGCATAAGGCGCTATGTTGAACTGTCTTTAAACGTCAGAATATAGGAAGATAACGTACAGGTGTGATTCAATAAGACATCAAGCTGTACGCTGGATATGCCAATCCTTTCTCATTATTGCGTATCTGCTCACAACTGAGTTTACTGTTCTTTTGCCATGACCCTAACCCTGTACAATACACTGACTCGTCGCAAAGAACCGTTTTCCCCGATAGAGACGGGTAAGGTGCGGATGTATTGCTGCGGCATTACCGCTTATGACTATTGCCATTTGGGTCATGCTAGAACCTGCATCATCTGGGATACTGCCCGTCGTTATCTACAATGGCGCGGCTATGATGTGAACTACGTACAGAATTTTACCGATATTGACGATAAAATCCTGAATCGGGCGCGACAAGAGGGAACCTCGATGGAGGCTGTCTCGGAACGCTTCATTCAGGCTTATTTTGAGGATATGGCGCGGCTGAATGTGAATGAGGCGGATGCCTATCCCCGGGCGACACATTGCCTAGATGGGATTAAGCGGCTCATTTATGATTTAGAACAGAAAAATTACGCCTACCCCGCCGCCGGAGATGTTTATTATGCCGTGCGTCGTTTTGGTGAGTATGGCAAGTTGTCGGGACGAAAGTTAGAGGATTTACAAGCGGGGGCGAGTGGGCGAGTTGAGGTAGCGGATGCTGAGGCAGGCAAGAAAAAGGAGGCTTTTGATTTTGCCCTGTGGAAGGGTTCTAAGCCCGGAGAACCTGCCTGGGAATCGCCTTGGGGGGCGGGACGCCCTGGCTGGCATATTGAGTGTTCGGCGATGATTCGGGACAATTTGGGGGACACGGTGGATATTCATGCGGGGGGATCGGATTTGGTGTTTCCCCACCACGAGAATGAAATTGCCCAATCAGAAGCGGTGACAGGTCAACCCTTGGCGCGTTACTGGTTACATACAGGGATGGTGATTGTGAATGGGGAGAAGATGTCGAAATCTTTGGGGAATTTTATCACCATTCGAGATTTACTCGATCGCCCCACTGATCCGATGGCGGTACGGTTGTTTGTCCTCCAGGCACAGTATCGCAAGCCCTTAGATTTTACCGATGATGCGTTGGCGGCGGCGACGAATGGGTGGCATACCCTGAAGGAGGGATTGCTGTTTGGCGTTCAGTATGGTGAACAACTGGGGTGGCAAGACGCGGGTAAACGGCAAACTGCTGTTTTAGAACGGTTTCAAACTGCTGTTGATGATGATTTCAATTTCGCCGAAGGGTTAGCTGTATTATTTGAACTGGCAAAAGAGTTGGGGCGTGAGGGGAATATTTTAGTGCATGAAGGGAAAACCCGGACATCGCCCCAGGAATTAGAGGCACAATGGCATACCTTAGTAGAATTGGCGCAGGTGTTTGGACTTGAGGCGCAAGCGGAGGAAATTCGTCAGGAATCGACGAGTGGATTAAGTGATGCAGAGATTGAAGCGCTGATTCAGCAACGTACCGAGGCGCGGAAACGGAAGGATTTTGAAATGAGCGATCGCATTCGGGATGAACTCAAAGCCCAAGGGATTACGCTGATTGATCAACCCGGTGGTGTCACTCGTTGGCATCGGAATTAAATCCTCAGATTTTTGGGCGCACACTGAATATTATGGGTAAATATGATGGGCGCACGCCATGCGCCCCTACCGATTACCGTTACAGTAATGTAGGTTTGGAAAACCCAAGTAAACCCAACTGATTAGGCTGAGAATCCAATACCAGGAGTGAAATGGGCTGCTCAACAGCAATCCGAACGATTGAAGACTTACAAGAACACCGGGATGAACTGCTTGCCATTTTTGCCAAGCATGGCGCTCATAGTATACGGGTATTTGGCTCTGTAGCACGAGGGGAAGCAACCGATGAGAGCGATATTGATTTTTTGATTGATTATGACCGAAATTGCACGAGTGCTTGGTTTCCGGGAGGATTAATCAATGAGTTAGAGTCTTTCTTGAAAAGCAAGGTAGATATTACGACGACTCGGGGCTTAAGTCCGCTGATTGCTGAGAATATATTCCAAGAGGCGATCGAACTATAAATCGGCGAGAATTTAAGGAATGAGTAGAGCCGTCAAAATGAATAAACAATAGAGTTTTTGGTGACTTCCTTTTTAAAGTTCAATTTTTCCCTACACCCTACACCCTACACCCTAAACCCAGTAGTACCTTCAAGTCCCTTGTCACCCCCTCAGGTCTTAGTGCTTACCTGTCTCTAGCTAGAAGTCAAACTAGGGATGGGTAATGTAGTCTGTTTTGGTTCAGAAAGCCGAAAACTCACTATTTTATGAAAATGCTACTGAATTCTTGGCAAGGGATAGGTTCACGTCGATTCACCCTTGTCGTCTTTGCTACGGGATTTCTTTTCCTGGCTAGTCCTCACCATAGTGTCGCTCAAGATGAGATGGTTCCTATTCCCGCTGATGCGAATTCATCCCTTGGTAATACCGATAGTGAAGTCTATTTTGCCGATATTTTGGTTAGAGGTAGACCTGTATTCCAAGTGGGTAGCCTTGCAGATCTGGGCGCAAGAGAACGGGCAAAAATTATCAATCGGCGGGTTAACAGTCTTTTGGCACAATCAGAAACTTTAGGACAGGTAACTGTTAAACCGGATGACCCTCGCCAAGTGGCAACCTTGCGATTGAATAATCGAGTATTAATGACGGTTACGCAGCAAGATGCCCAAGACTTTGGTTTGTCAGTGGAAGCCTTAGCCGAGAGATGGGCAGAACAATTGAATCAGGCAATTAAAAAACCCCCCCTAGCGATTGATGTGGGACAGCGTCTCTATGGAACAGTACAACAACTTTTACGGGATACGGTGACAAATCTCCCCTCTTTATTAGGGGCGCTGGTTATGGTTGGGATTACCTGGGGAATAGCGAAAACAGTGCAGTTTATTGGCTTTAGTTGGGCGCAACGGACAGAAGGCGATCGCAATACGGAAATTCTGATTGGACGTTTGGGTTATGGTGGCGTCTGGGTACTGGGTTCAGTTGTTGCTTTAGGGGTTTTAGGACTAAATTTTGGCGCATTATTAGGGGCATTAGGACTCACCAGTGTGGCGATTGGTTTCAGTCTCAAAGATGTCTTGAGTAATTATATCTCTGGGGTGATTTTACTCGCGGCTCGACCTTTTGGTATTAATGATCAGGTGGTGATCAGTGATTATGAAGGTACGATTACGCAGATTGACCTCCGGGCAACTACGATGAGAACCTATGATGGGCGATTAGTTTATATTCCGAATCAGGAAGTATTCTCTGCCAGTATTATTAATAATACCGCTTCGCCGCGCCGTCGTAGTTCAGTTATGGTTGGTATTGACTATGATGCCGATATTAGTCAGGCAAAACAGGTGATTAAAACGACTATCGCCTCGCTTCCAGGGTTAGAAAAAGAGCCGCCCCCGGAAATTTTAGTAATGGAGTTAGCGGCAAGTACGGTAAATCTGGAAGTACGGTTTTGGGTGGATTCGCGGCGATTAGGATTTTTGACGATGACATCTCAAGTCAGTCAAAGTATAAAAGAAGCACTGCAACAGGCAAATATCGAAATGCCCACTGATATTTATACCTTGATGTTCCGCAATTCTCCTCTACCAACGGATACAACGGGTAATTCTCAGTCTCACCAACCACCTTGGGTTTTAACCCAAGGAACTAAGAACTCAAGTTAGCTAAAGCGGACTGGATATGGATTTCAGTCCATAGTGGTGATTTTTCATTTTATTAAAATAAAACAAAAGCCTATAAAATTGAAATTTTTCATTCAACTTACGGCAGATAAGTCACTCAGCTATTGCTGTACCATAGAGAGATGTAAAGTAATTCAACACCAAGATAAAATATCAGGTGTAAATTGCTAAATTTTAGAAACGGATATGCATACACCACCAACCCTAACCTTATACGAGAAGATAGGCGGACAGCCAGTTGTTGCTCAAATTGTGGATGATTTTTACAAGCGTGTGTTAGCAGATGATACCGTTAATCACTTTTTTGCTAACACTGATATGGAAAAGCAACGGCGTCATCAAACCGCTTTTGTTTCCCATGCGTTGGGAGGTTCTAATCAATATAGCGGACGCTCCATGGAAAAAGCCCACGCTGGATTAGACTTACAACCGGAACACTTTGAATCAATTGCCAATCACTTGGGTGAATCACTGGCTGAGTATGGACTTACACAAGAGGAAATCACCAGCGTGCTTGAGCGCATCTCAACATTGAAAGAGGCTGTTTTGTACAAGTAATAATCCTTGAATATGGCTGAATTTAAGAGGTTAACTGAGATACTTTAAAGGTAACATCTTAAAATAGGGAACTTGCACCGTAAATTAATTGGCTTTACACTAACATCACGACATCAAAATTAGCCAAGCTGATCAATCGAATGCAACTGTCACTTTTTCCAGAGACTCAAACCTCGAACGTCAAAGATAAATCGGTGTTCAGTGATCCGAGTTTTGCCAGCAATAAGCTTTTACCCGTACATCGGTGGATACCTTGGATTGCTGGCTTTTCCAGTTCTTTTGTGCGCGGCGTGGTAGAAACTAAGCTTCCTCAACCGGGAACGGTTCTTGATCCCTTTGCGGGTGTGGGTACAACCCTGGTTGAATCAGCATTAATCGGACATGATAGTGTTGGTTTTGAGATTAATCCCTACGCGGCTTTGGCTTGTCGAGTTAAAGTCAATGCGTATAAACTTAATCCAGAAGATATTCAAAGAGAGATAGGGCGATTCCAAACGTTTTATGACTATAGCGTGACGAGTGGATATTTGCCGATGAGTCAGCCACCATCGGGATTCCGAACCCGCCAAGCATTCTATAGTCCGACTGTGTTAAGAAAAGTCCTGATTGTTCAGGATTTTATTGATTCTGTGGATGATGAGAAGATTCAAGAGATGTTTAGATTGGCGTTTGCGTCAACGATGGTTCATTACTCGAATTATTCCTATGAACCCAGTTTGGGAACTCGACGTGCAGCAGGTAAAAAGAATATTGCCGATTTTGCCGTTTTTGAATTAATCACGGAAAAGCTTAATCAAATTGCTTTTGATGTTAAATGGCTTTCTAGAAAATTGCCCCGTCATTCATTCCAAAACAAGATTGTCAACGCATCATTTTTTGATTGCCAACAGTATCTTAAACCGAATTCAGTCGATCTGGTGGTTACATCACCCCCTTATCTAAATAATTACCATTACATTCGCAACACCCGCCCCCATCTCTATTGGCTAGGGTTTGTCAAGAAGCCTGATGACACTAAGATTTTGGTAAGGATTCAGGGGTCGTGGAAATCCGATGAAGGGGGAAGGCTTCGCCTCCTTTTGGCTAGGAGTCGAGTATAGCAGTTTGGCAGAGGCGAAGGCTTGCCCCTTTTGCTCCGGTACGGGGAGAACTACCTGAGTGGGAAAATCGCAACGATGGCGCTCTAGTAACACAAAATCTGCTTAAATAAATATAAGGTATATGAGTGCTGTTGCCATGAAGCTCAAACTTGACCCAAACCAACTCAAACAGTTGCCCACCGAGGAACTCGTTGGCTTACTGGTTCAGCAACAGCTTGTAATTGAGAAATTGCAACAAGAGATATATAGGCTCAAAGCCAGCCTGAAACTGGATAGTCAAGCAAG
>NZ_JAVJQN010000223.1:0-7841 GCF_040218245.1 Coleofasciculus sp. E1-EBD-02
CTCTTGTTCCTTTGACTCTGGTTAAGAGACTGAAGTTGGTGTAACTACCTAAATGTAAAGCGTTTCGATAAACCTGTCCGACTGCTACATTAGTTAACTTTACGAATTAATGTCAAGATTTCTATGCAAAATGTTAATAAACAGCGTTATACTCAAAAGATTTACGGCTATTAGCCTACAGGAAATACCCATTTGATTCATCTGACCTAGGTATGAGCGATCGTTAAGCTCATCCTTGGTGTCCCATGACTCCAAAATAACGGGAGATTCCTATGCCAGCCGATCTACACTGGTGTCTTGTGGAGTCGGTATCTCATCCCTAGGTATCAAGTTAAGCCAAAACCTTTGCTAATTCTTGCTTCCAGCAACTCGTACCTGGTAGCTTTTGAGACTTATACCCAGTTGCCGTATAATGTATAGCTTTCTTTTTCCCCCAATCTCCCCATCTCCCCCTCACCCCATCTACTCTATCTGCTATCTTTGAACGCAACTTGGTATTACCCGTCAAAATTATGCCCCAGCGTCCCCTGCACCCCCTACTTAGAGGCTGTCGTCACTCTAACAAATTTACAAAATCTTTAAATCATCGCTTTATAGCTTTAAGATAACTTTATCCATTAAAGTTCAGTTATGAGTAAAATACTAATACAGACCTTTTCAGAGGACGCAAGAAACTTAAACGAATTGTAGTTCTGCTGAACAGACCCCTCAATTGAGTAGAGAAACTGTTCGTGACTTGGCAGCTATGAACAGTTCATACTTCGATCATGTCCGCTCAAGTACCCTTGATAAAAATGGCTGAAACTCCTTGCTTTAGGTCATCACAATTATGGGAAATCATCGATCATGACATGATATAAGTCCGACTTACTGCTAGTGAAACCTGGGTTTTGCATAAGTTAGCTAAGCGATAAATTTGGCTGCCCATAATTGATTAATAATCAGGGGATAATTCATGAAAAAGGAACTGAGACTGGTTAAGCACATATTGTTCTTCGCTACACCTCTAGTCGCGAGTTCAGTCATAGCTGTTTCACCAACTCTGGCAGCGACCTTTGCCTCGGCGGAAGCCAACGTATTTCTAGGAAACTTTAATAAAAACCCAGATTTATCGACGGTCTCAGCTAAAACGAATACGATCGCAATGACACCCGTCAACGTCATCTCACATTCAGATGAGGGGGAACATGCCAGTTCCGCATCGGCAGGGGACTCAGCAACAGCTATCGCCGAAGCCGATTCACTGTTTTTCACCAACCCTCCAGCCTTTGCCGCTAACACAACCTTGAGTGAGGCGTTTGGCGAAGCTGAAAACTTTTTGGGATTTGCCCAAAGTGAAGCGTCGGTAACCGGTGGATTCTTGATTAATCCAGCCCCGAATTCGACGGAAACATTTTCTTTTGATTTTACGGCTTTCTCTACCCTAATCACTTCAGGAGAAGAGAGTGAGGCGAAAGCTGATATATCCATAGTAATTTTAGGCGGAACTGATCCTAATCCGGTGAATCAAACGGTTTTTGATATCTTCTCTGTGTCCGGAGAGTTAAACACCCTAGGACAGGATGACGTATTCTCGGTTGAAGTCAGCGACAACTTTACCTTAGATACCTTCTTGCCATCGGGAGACTTTGGTGTGGACTTAGAGGAAGAATTGGCGGATGTCTTGGCGATGGGTTCCTATCAGCGTCAGTTTGATCGCCCAACTTATCTAACGTTCATAGAAACCAAAGAAACCAAGGCAACAGTTCAAGACTCTACACAAGTACCCGAGCCGATTAGCACTCTAGGTTTATTGGTTTTTAGTGGCTTAGTCGGTTTGATCTCTAGACGTAGATTTTCTTAGGAATAGCTTTTCCTAGACCATTTTAACAACACATTATCCCTTAATTAATCCCTTTAATTTAGGGATTAATTATGCTTTTTCATCCTGGATTAAGTCTAAATAATTGATAGGCTTTAATTTGATACCATTTCTCTTTAATCGTGCAACGAATACACCCCCACGCCCCTGCCGTTTCCCTGAGCAAGGGCTACTAGCGTGGCACACCTAAATTGATAGATTAGATTCGGCTTGTAGTAGGGAACCTTGGTTCCTAGATTCCGCCCTAGTAACATGCGTCTACCCAACCTACAATTTTGTCACGCCATTACAGGGGGGTGGATATGGCGCAACATTATGGAGAATTGGTATGATACTCAGCAATTCATAAACCCTTTAAAAATAGATTTTTATTTTCAAATTAACTTCACCCATTTAATTTATATTAGGGATAGGATACAACTATAAAGCGTTGGGAGTTACGAGAATTAAAGTCTACTGATACTCGGCTATATCTAACTGTCATTTAATTCTCTAAGCTGTTATTAATTGTTTCATAAGTAACAGTTAATAATCAGTTTAATTTACTTGCCAACACATCGATATTTATAACCGCTATGTCGAGCGTGAGATTGTGCTGTCCCTATTGATGACAAGGAAAAAATCATGAAAAAAGAACTGAGACTTGCTCAAAGCGTATTGTTCTTCGCTGCACCATTAGTAACAAGTTCGGTATTGCTAGTTTCACCAAGTCTGGCGGCAACGTTTGCTTCGGCTGAGGCTAACGTATTTCTAGAAAACTTTAGTCAAAGCCCTGATTCTTCTACAGTTTCAGCGAAGACGAATACGGTGACAATGACACCAGTCGGTTCAGTTTTAGATGCAGATGAGGGTGAAAATGCCAGTTCCGTATCGGCAGGAGACTCAGCCACGGCTATCGCCCAAGCGGATTCACTGTTTTTTACGAATTCCCCAGCTTTTGCTACAAACACAAACTTGAGTGAGGCTTTTGGTGATCAAGACAACTTCTTCGGATTCGCCCAAAGTGAAGCATCAGTAATTGGAGAATTTCTTCTTAATCCAGCCCCGAATTCGACGGAATCATTTTCTTTCGATTTTACGGCTTTCTTTAACCTGGCAACTTCAGGGGAAAAGAGTACGGCTGCGGCTGATATATCATTAGTGGTGTTAGGGGGAACTGACCCTAATCCGGCAAATCAAACAGTCTTTGACTTCTTCTCAGTCTCTGGGGAGTTAAACACCTTAGGAGAGGATGACTTATTCTCAGTTGACGCTAGCGACAACTTCACCTTAAATACATTCTTACCCTCTGGAGACTTTGGTGTGGACATAGAGGAAGAGTCGGCGGATCTCTTGGCGATGGGTTCCTATCAACGTCAGTTTGATCGCCCAACTTATCTAACATTAATAGAAACCAAAGAAACTAAAGCAACGGTTCAAGCATCGACACAAGTACCTGAGCCTGCTAGCACTCTCGCGTTAGTAATATTTGGTGGCTGGCTCAGTCTAGCTGGTAGATCTATCAGCATGGGTTGTCGATCAAGAAGGAGAATCTTGTAGTCACAGGTATAAGCAGATTATTGTCTGATTTATAGCCAATAATTGATATCTGATCAATCGCCTGAATTTAGGAGGTTGATCCGGTTATTTTGTTGATTAAAATAAAATATTAAAAATAGTAAAAAAAAATGACTACAACTAGATAATATGCTAGTTAAACAGGACTGCCAAAATGGCAGCTTTATTTTTCAAGATGCTCCATTTTGCTGCTTATTTTATCTACACTATTGACAGAAATAAATTACAAATCCAATAAATGGAGAGTTAAACCAATGGTATTTCTCAACTTAACCAGCAACAATGATATCGTCAATCTAACCACTAATCCTGCTGCAACAAATAGTAATGATGTAATCTATGGTCGTCGTGGCGATGACCTGGTTTTGGCAGCAGATGGTGATGACTTTATCAAGGGCGATCAAGGCAATGACACCTTAGTCGGAGGGAACGGTAGTGACAAGCTGTATGGAGGTAGCGAAAATGACCTGCTTTTTGGCGAAGATGGCGATGACTTCATCAGAGGTGATCAGGGAAATGACACATTATTAGGAGGATTTGGTAACGACAAGCTGTTTGGAGGCAGCGAAAATGACTTGCTCTTTGCACATGATGGGGATGACTTACTCGATGGAGGTAGTGGTGACGATATCCTCAACGGCGGAGCTGGCAATGACCGACTTTTAGGGGGTATTGGTCAGGGTAACGGTACACTCACTTACGATTACGATGGCACGACCTTGACAGGTATTAATGATATCCTGAATGGGGAGAGCGGCGATGATACACTACTGGGCGGTAGTGGCAATGATGTCCTCAAGGGTGGAGATGACGACGACACAGCTCTTGCTAGCTTCGGCGATGACTTACTCCTTGGAGAAAGCGGTGATGATGACCTGCAAGGCGGTGCTGGTCAGGATACGTTAGAGGGGGGTGCAGGTGCTGATAATCTCCTCGGCGGGGAACAAGACGATTTACTTTTTGCCGGTTTGTCTAGTAATCCTTTTTCTACCACTGATAACGATACCTTGAGTGGTGGTAACGGCGATGATCGGCTAATTGGGGATGCAGGCAATGACATACTTGTTGGTGGAATTGGAGATGATATTCTCACAGGACTAATCGGGAATGATGTCCTCAATGGTACTGGGGGAACAGGAGCCGGTGAAGTGGATAGTTTGAGGGGTGATGCCATTGGTTTACCCTCCCAACTTTTCGGACAAGATACATTTGTACTTGGTGACGCCGATAACGTCTTCTATGCTGCTGCTGGCATTGGTGATTATGCTTTAATCAGAGACTTCCAAGATGGTTTAGATAAACTCCAGGTAAATGGCTCGTTCGACTATACTTTTGCGGGAGGAGCATTTGGCGGTGTGAACAGTGCATTTGTGATCGCGATCAATCCCAGTGATGGTGCTTCTGAAGTAATTGGTATTTTGCAAGGAGTTACATCTATTACGGTTAATCCGTTTGTTTTCGCCTAAACGTGGCAAAGATTTTATGGGCGCACGTCGGTGCGCCCCTACAGTTTCCGGACGTAAGCATAGTGATAAAGGATTTCCCTTCGGTTTTCAACTGCTTTCACTATGGATTAGGTAGTTTACTTCACTTTCTAACCACTGTCCAAATAGGCGATTGAGAATTTCTTGAGACCGTTCAGGAGTTAATTGGGCGGGGATAAACTCTTCTGCTCGTAACAGATGATAACCGAGATCGGTTTTAATTGGACCGACTACCTCGCCAATCGGCGCTGCAAAGACTGCCGATGCCATTTCCGGTTTTAAGCGCCAGCGGTAAACCTTTCCTTCATAACCGCACCGACGCTTGCGTTCTGGGTCAATATCGTAAAGGTGGGCTGCCTCATAAAAGCTAATTTCCCCTTCTTCAATTTCATAGAAAAGTTCTCGCGCCAAGGGTTCAGAGGCAAGAATCAGTTGATAGAGCAAAATTTGCTCATAGTCTAATCGATTTTGAGTAAAAAACTTTTCTACCTCGTTGCCAAACAAACAATCGGCTAATTTCTGGGTCAGCAAGCGCAGACGAATTCCTGCTTCCCAATCATCAGGTGTTATCCTCTGATCCGCCAACCAAGCCAAGGTGTCAGCCGCCTTTTCCAAGTGCATTGCCTGACGTTGCTTATCTGCCTCCGCCTGAATTTCTTCTGGCGTGACGACTATGCCTCGTTCCTGAGTCGCTCGCTCAATGACTCGTTGCGACCAAATCTGATGACAGACTTTTTTATACTGTATGTCTTGTTTGAGAAACTCAACAATTTCTTCTGACTCAACGGACGCGCCTGTATCCACCATTATCGATTGATTGGAACTCTCCTTAAACCTAACCCTGGGAAAACTCGGCTAGGTACACCGACAACCCTGTAGGAAATATTACTATCTTTTTGGACAAAGCTGGATGCGGAAAAGATGCTGATAAATGTAGTTGCAGGATTGTTGATGCTGGGGTTCGGTAGGATTACTCTCACCCTGGGGGAAGAGGGTGCAATAGAAGCCGGGGGAGCGCTTGTCGGGTTAGCGGTGACACTGGGGGAAAACCCTGGCTGATTATTAACGGCTGGAGACAAGGGAGTTGTTGTGCCAGGATTAGGACTACTGAGGGAACCGGGAGCAACGGTGGTGGTTGCTGGCGGCGGAGTATTCACGGAGGTATTGGCTGAAGTGCTACCCCCACTGGAAGTAGCCCCGGGCGTAAACGTTGCTCCTGGATTAGGACTACTCAGCGAATCTGTGAAAACATTAGCACTGGTTGTCGGCGGAGCATTCGTGGAGGCACTAGCGGAACTGCTACCACCACTGACGGTAGCACCAGGTACAAAAATCGTCTGACTACTGCTACTGGTACCTGTAGGTGAGGTGGCTGTGGCACTGCTGGTTGCACCTGCACCTTGGGAATTCACGAATGAACTACTCGAAGCACCTGCATTAACTATCTGAGCTGAGCAGGGCAAAGTAACCACTAAAGTGCTAATTAAACTGATTAATATTAAATATAATTTGGTCATCATTGGTAAATCGCTCCTTACCTTAACAATGGAGAACTCTGACTGGATACAACTCCCTGTTTTGTCAGCTTGCTTTTGTGTGAGCGTTCCCCTAGAGTAGGGGCTGTGAGTTCTGGGCTTAAATCTTTATCCGATTAGGTTGAAACCAAAGTTTCAATCCTACAGTCAGCAAGCCAGCCAAAAGGAACGGGATACTTGAAGGTTCAGGTACTGCCGCAGCTTCTGTATCCGGAAGTGTAGACGAGGCATTTGTGCTGTTACTTGTGCTATTGTTGCTTGTGCTGTTATTGATGCCAATAAAAGCAGAAAATGACTAATGGCGCTCTTCATCGCCCGACTTTAAGCCATGGCGACTTACTTAATTGAGCGCCCATTCAATAATTAGAAGCGTCCCGATAGTGGAAGCGGGACGCCGTAGCAATTAGACTACTCTAGTAACAGTAGTAGCAATAGCTATCACTTTGAGAGATAGATGTTGCACCTGCCGAAGAGAAGCTTGGATCAGTATAGGTGAAGGAGAAGGCTTCAGCGTTAGAATGGGGACCTTCAGCAGAGGCATCAGCTTCAGCTAAGGCACTGTTCCCGTAAACCGTTGAAGAGGTGTATAAGCGCTTATAGACATTGACATACTCATTGAGGGAAATGTCTACATCCTTATCGATATCGGTATCGAATTCAAGCTCGTAGTATCCACCAACAACTTTGTTGTCTTCGCTAAGGACTTCGAGGTGATTCAGGTCAGAAATATTCATGAGTTTTCTCCTTTTTTACAGTGAATTAGTTGGCAAAATTGGACGTTTGCTGTTATTGGGTACGCCAAGAGTTAACTTGAGACAGCTAGGCTACTTGTTTAGCACTTCCTTGTACAACGTAACCCTCTTGATTTTAGTAGTCGCTTTGAGAGATGGAGGTTGCACCTGCCGAAGAGAAGTAGGGGTCGGTATAGGTGAAGGAGAAGGCTTCAGCGTTAGAGTCGTAGCCTTCAGCAGAGGCATCAGCTTCAGCTAATGCACTGTTCCCATAAACCGTTGAAGAGGTGTATAAGCGCTTATAGACATCGACACGCTCATAGATGTTAATGTTGACAGACTTATCGATATCGGTATCGAAGTTCAGTTCATCGGGATCGTAGCAGCAGTAACCACCAACAACTTTGTTGTCTTCGCTAACGACTTCGAGGTGATTGAGATCGGAAATGTTCATAGCTTTTCTCCTTAGTTTTGCAATTGATAGTGCTTTTGGGGATATTTGTCTTTCCTGAAAAGAGCCGATTTGGGGATCTGGAGCTACTCGTTTAATCTTGACTAATACTAGTAGCTCCTACCCGTATTAGCTTTGAGAGATGGAGGTTGCACCTGCCGAAGAGAAGTAGGGGTCGGTATAGGTGAAGGAGAAGGCTTCAGCATTAGAATTGTAGCCTTC
>NZ_JAVJQN010000235.1:0-56261 GCF_040218245.1 Coleofasciculus sp. E1-EBD-02
TAACCGCAGGGCTTGCGGGGCTAGTCTGTGGAGCGAACATAAGACCTAAGAATCTTCGGGTTTAAGGGCGGTTGCAATGAAGCAGAAACCTAAATCGTGAGGTTTAGGAATCCCGCGCTTTTAGCGCTGGGAGGATGTCAACGTTGTGAATAGTTTGCCTGGATCGATTCGAGTTACTATCTTTTGGGTTTGTTCACCTGATGGCTCCTCAACGCGATCGCACTCTGATTGAAAGGGTTGAACTCCAAAAACCTTGTAGTCAATACACTTATGGCTACATCAGATTTTTACAACTGGCGGGACACTTTATGGTTCTACCCAAGTCCGATTGTCGCTCTCCCTCCCTCCTACGAGGGAATGAGGGTTACAGCCAAAGAAAACGGACAACTTATGCTTCCAGTTTGAACTGATTTCCCCAGCGAGTGGGGACTCAATTTTACTCGCTCAAAGTTACTGTGATCTTGTGAGTTTCCATTCAACTGATTTCCCCAGCGAGTGGGGACGAAAGGAAAAGACCTGCGGGAAGAAGGGCTTCTAAAGTTTCCATTCAACTGATTTCCCCAGCGAGTGGGGACTAGACAAAGACTACTTTTCTAAAACCTTGCTAACCGCGTTTCCATTCAACTGATTTCCCCAGCGAGTGGGGACTGAGATTTTTAGACAAATGAGTGAAGCGATTAAACGTTTCCATTCAACTGATTTCCCCAGCGAGTGGGGACTTAAAAAACTTGAAGAGTTATTATCTGTCTGTAAAGAGTTTCCATTCAACTGATTTCCCCAGCGAGTGGGGACACTGTTTCTGATTCTGCCAGCTTCGACTCAATCAACGTTTCCATTCAACTGATTTCCCCAGCGAGTGGGGACTACATTTAAAGTACAATCATCACCAGCCTATTTATCAAGTTTCCATTCAACTGATTTCCCCAGCGAGTGGGGACGCTTGTCCTGTCTGGCAAGGATCAGAAGTCATCGGCTGGTTTCCATTCAACTGATTTCCCCAGCGAGTGGGGACTATGTAACGGCACTCAGCGACCAATCAATCTGTATCTGGTTTCCATTCAACTGATTTCCCCAGCGAGTGGGGACACCAAAGCGACATTGTACAACGCTGACACATATTATCAAGTTTCCATTCAACTGATTTCCCCAGCGAGTGGGGACCGGTTTTGGGAAAGGTCAATGGCGCGGATTACGAAGTTTCCATTCAACTGATTTCCCCAGCGAGTGGGGACACTTACACCATGACGGGATGGATCACAAAATCACCAACAAGTTTCCATTCAACTGATTTCCCCAGCGAGTGGGGACTTGGGATTAATCCTATTGTTCCAGAATGGATAGAAGATGTTTCCATTCAACTGATTTCCCCAGCGAGTGGGGACCCTGATGGATGGACAAGAACGCGATCGCTTGATCTTAGTTTCCATTCAACTGATTTCCCCAGCGAGTGGGGACGTTCTTCGATCACCCCAATGGTTTTTATAAATTCCTTGAGGTTTCCATTCAACTGATTTCCCCAGCGAGTGGGGACTATCCTGAGACGTTGGAAGAAAAGATAGGCGCGATCGTTTCCATTCAACTGATTTCCCCAGCGAGTGGGGACTTGACGCACCCAGAGCAATTAGCTGCGATGGAGAAAGTTTCCATTCAACTGATTTCCCCAGCGAGTGGGGACTCAAAAATTAGATCATGTTCAGCGCAGGCAATGGATGTTTCCATTCAACTGATTTCCCCAGCGAGTGGGGACTTGTTTCTGATGGAACGACCATTGCGGCTATTCAGTCGTTTCCATTCAACTGATTTCCCCAGCGAGTGGGGACAACTTAAGTAAAGCCCACTTAATTGGAGCTAACTTGTTTCCATTCAACTGATTTCCCCAGCGAGTGGGGACAATACCATCAGCCTCGATCTACCCCTCGTTACGAAGTTTCCATTCAACTGATTTCCCCAGCGAGTGGGGACAATACCATCAGCCTCGATCTACCCCTCGTTACGAAGTTTCCATTCAACTGATTTCCCCAGCGAGTGGGGACTTAAACTGGGCTGACTTACACTTAAATGCGGCTGACTTGTTTCCATTCAACTGATTTCCCCAGCGAGTGGGGACCTTAATTGGGGCTGACCTAAGCGGGGCTAAATTAAGTAAAGTTTCCATTCAACTGATTTCCCCAGCGAGTGGGGACGGGGATTGCAGGGTGCGAACCTGTGCGACGAAAATTGCGTTTCCATTCAACTGATTTCCCCAGCGAGTGGGGACTCCAAGCTGCTGTAGTGTTCGTACAGTGCAGCAGCGTTTCCATTCAACTGATTTCCCCAGCGAGTGGGGACTTAGGGCTAACGGCTACTCCCTTTCGCAATAACTAGTTTCCATTCAACTGATTTCCCCAGCGAGTGGGGACGCAGTGCGTTAGCTCATACTCTTCCTTTGAAAACGTTTCCATTCAACTGATTTCCCCAGCGAGTGGGGACCCCTTGATTTTAACCCCTTGCCCTGCCTGAATTCCAGAGGCGGTTAGCGAGGTTCAGCGCCAACACTTGCCAAAATCCCAAAAATCTTGCCGCGAAAATTGCTCAAACCCTTACAGGACAAGGCAGCGAGGTTCAGAACGAAACAATAGGAT
This sequence comes from Coleofasciculus sp. E1-EBD-02, assembly GCF_040218245.1. Classification (NCBI taxonomy): domain Bacteria; kingdom Bacillati; phylum Cyanobacteriota; class Cyanophyceae; order Coleofasciculales; family Coleofasciculaceae; genus Coleofasciculus; species Coleofasciculus sp. E1-EBD-02. The sequence continues at coordinate 2,622 of NZ_JAVJQN010000235.1, forward strand.
TTTCCGGCATTTTACCTGACCTTCGCCAAATTAAATAATTGTACTTCCAGTTGGCTTTGGGACAGGTGAACCAATACCCCACGTTTCTACCTGCTCCAGAGTGTGCCGCGACAAAGGATAAAATCTAATGCTATCTTCCGATAACTTGACCCGTTTTTGCAGTCTAGACCGCAATTCATCAAATTTCGACCTACAAAGTTGGCACTCAAACACCGAATACTGCACTCGCCGACCATACCCTTCCAATAAATCGGATACCTTTTTCCGGCGTTTGTCATCAGGAATGTCATAGGCTACTACATACAAAAGCATTCTCTATCGATTTTGATAGGGGTGATATCCCTGGCTAGGATTATAAACAAACTGCTTATAAGCTTTGACTTGCTGATTAAGCAAGTCCCATTTTGGGTGCTTACCCCCTGCCTCATCTTGAATTTCCTCCTCCATTCGCTGTACAAATGCATGGAGAAACTTCTTACGCCCAGATTCATTGAGATAACACCCCCCATCTTTATAGAAAAAATCTTGCAATTCATTGATGATATGTCGATTAACTAGCCACATTACTAAAGCATCAACCAAAGGGGCGCGAAATTCTTCAATTAAATCCGACGCCAACGCCGCATGACGTTCATGCCCCTGATGTAGAGATGCCTGATAGGGATCAAGCCCCTGAAGCTCAATTAGTGCCAGTAAATGATTCCACAAAATTTGATAACCAAAACTTAGCATTGCATTAACTGGATTCCCTGGAGGGCGGCGAGTTCTCTGGGTAAATACAAACTCTGAATTAGCCAAACACTCCCCAAACACCTCAAAATATTGTGCTGCTCCTGCCCCTTCAAACCCCATTAGCTGTTCAATCGAATCCGCTTGACTAGCTTGATTTGCCAAATAATCTAAACTTTGCAACACCTTTTCTAGTTTTTTCGAGCGATTGCGCTGCCGTTGTCGCCGCATTAATATGCGACAATTCCTAAGCTTAGCGATGACAATTGCCCGTGCTGCCGTCAACCTTTCACCTATCACCAACTGCTGCTGATAATGAGCCAGTTGGCGATAGCCCCGTTCAATAGACATCAGTCGCCCATAACAATAGCCCATGCGAGACAAATAAGCGATGGGAATATCCCGCCACAAACAGGCTCGAACTGCCTGAGTTGTCACCTGTGACTTTCCGAATAAAAGAATCTGTTCTGTTAAAGGTAATTGCACTTGGGCATGAATAGTGTCGCCTTGTTTAACCAAAAGCATTTCACCGTTAAGGGAAATATAACAACCCTGTTGGGAGACGTATAAAGTTTTCATTGATACCAATGTGACGAATACTCAACATTTGATTGTTGCCGTTGGCGACGCAAACTCCCCGACTGGGAAGAAATTTCAGAAAATAACTCAGTTTGGGATACAGGCAGCAGCCATACAATCACGCGGTCTGCCAAATATGCGATTATGTAAGATAAACTCATAACCAGCAGTGTATTTACAATTACTGCTGCCAACCCTAATGGCGCAATCAACAAAAGAATCAAGGTAATACCACCATTGAATAGAGACACCAGACTATTACGCACTCTGGCTGCGCGAGGTGAAATATACATGATTAATGCAGTAACAAATTTTACTGGAGGATGTTTGAGTGATAAACTAAAAAATGACCAATGAACAATTACGGCAAACTCTCACAAGCTACTCCATCATTGTTCTTATCCAACCCATGAGGATCGTCCGGGAACTCATCCAGCACCCTTTGGGCTTCCTTTTGTGTAGTGAAGTCACTGCAATTGCAGTTCCAATTCACGCATCCCGGCAGATTTTCTTCTCCATTTGGGCTGACTGTTTCTGTTGGTTTTGGTGATGGTGATTCGACAGCGTTATCCTGTTGACTTGTTACTGGAGATTCAGATAGGGACATAGGATTCACTGCCTCTTCGGTGGGAGAAACTGGTGGATTTCCTGGTGAATGACACTGCACGGTGATCAGTGCCAAAATTAATCCTGTGGTTATAACTGAAGGTGTCATTAGCTTAATGTGAAGATTGGTTTAAGGTTAGTTTAAGAGATGAAAAACCTGTACGGGATCGCGTTTCCCTGTTGATTTCTACGATTGATAAAAATTAGCCTAACTTCAAATCCCAGAAAAAACCACAAAAAGACACTATTCAAACTTTGATTACAATGTCAAGCAAAATCCCCGTACATTAACGCTTATAAAATCCTTGTCCGTCTATTTTTTTAGGTTCAATAGTAGTTTCTTTTCTCTTGCCTGTTAACATCGAGTTGGATTATCTTAGATAGCTATGCCTAAGAAACCTCAACTCCACCCCTACGCCGATCGCCTCTCGTTCGAGCGAATTTTGCTACTAATCGCTACCTTGATCAATCACCCCGGCATCGGCTGTTGCAACCCTTTAGACCGACCCAAAAAGGGTCAACATCACAATGCCTTAGAACCTCTGCAAAAGAAGGAACAGGAATTTGCCCAATCCCTCGGTATCACCTTCCCTGACAACTATCCCTCTATTGGCACTCTCCGCAAAGACTTAGAAACCCTACGAGAGTTTGGCATTCTCGATCGCCGAATGTATCGTTGGGGATATTACCTGGGAACCGGCGTCATGAGTTGGGAGGAACTAAAAGTAGCATTCAACGCCCTACATTCCCAAGCAACTTACCAAGGTGACCCCACAATCCGCGAAATTTATCAGATTCTAGAGAAGCGATTGCGGGGATTAGATTTAGACAGTAACGGCGACTTCTCTTACCCGGTGCGTGCCTATCTGAATCGCCCGATAATCTACACTGACCCCCAGCAAATGCAAGCCAAAGGCAAGAACCGCCACACCTTATTTCACTGCTTAGATGCATTAGAAGTCGCGATCGCCAAAGGTCAGTTAGTCGAACTTTACCGCCATCGGGAACCCTATGGACAGCGAACGGGCTATATCCAGGTTTATCCCTTACAACTGTTTTACCATGACATTGCCTGGTATCTGCTTTACGAATACTCAGAAAACCAACATCTAGAGGTAGGACGATTAGATCGGTTTAAAGACTACTGCCATCATATTGACCCAACAGGACGAGGACAGCAAAAACAGCGAGAAAGTCTCAAGGAAGCGCAAAAGCTGATGACCACTGGCTGGGGTATTTATCTGGGAACTCCCTGTGACCAACAACTAGAACGGCAGGGAAAGTTATTATTAGAAGAGGTGAAAGTTAGATTTTCACCCCCAGTAACCACTTTTATTTTAGAAGGTGAATGTCGCCACCCCCATCAAAAACTTCGTGCCAAGAAAGATAGCAACGGTGAATATATTCACGTCGATTACATGATCAAGCTTCCCCCGCGTTCCTTCCACGAGTTCAGTCGCTGGGTCTACCGTTATATGGGATGCGCTCAAGTCCTCTCCCCACCCGATTTAGTGGAAAAGCATCGCCAAGCCGCACAAGCAGTTGCGGCACGGTATCGTTAATTAGGCAATAGGCAATAGGCAATAGGCAATAGGCAATAGGCAATAGGCAATAGGCAATAGGCAATAGGCAATAGGCAATAGGCAATAGGCAATAGGCAATAGGCAATAGGCAAAAGAGAACAGGAGTGCGATCGTCTCGCTCGCTATAAGAGCAAGATTGGGTATTAGTAGCGAGCAAGATGCTCGCACTACAAGGATTTCACCGTTATTGACATTAAGGTTTAAATGCCGAACCGCTTATCTCATCTCTTAATTTCTGATACACTTTTGCCATCAAGCTTGCGACTGTTCCATCTGACTCTGGTTTATCTAGAAATTTAAAAGTTTTCCCAGATACGAAATTAAGACAACCTAATACTCTATCTTGCCAACTTTTGTCTGCCTTTTGCAAATCTAATTCTGTTGGATTGGTTTCTGGAGTTCTAATTCCCCAGGCTTGGTAAACTTCATCTCTTTTTAATCCTAATACCTTATGAAAAAGTTTATTTCTTTCATCTCTGGCATCCTTGAAAAATACCTTAATATCACCGTTTTGTTTCCAGGTTTTCTTGTCCTCTTGTAATAAATCATAAAGAGATTGGCTATAAAGCTTAATTTTTGGTTGTTTGAGAAAGTCTTTTTTTCGATATTCAGGCATTTTTTCTTGAATTTCTCTTTTGACAAAAAGAGCTTTTTTGCCATATTTATCTTTTTCCTCTTTAACATACTGGGGATACTTGAATTTAGCCCATGCTGCAATTAAGCCCTCCACAGCACGAAAACTATGGAATAGTGCTTCAACGGTATTCCCTTGCTCAAGTCGTACTACTCCCAGATAAGCCGCTTCATAAGCTGTCCACCACCAGTTATCTTCTTTTGTGCGTTCCTGAACGGCTTGACGCAATTGGTTATCAGGATAGTCTAACAGCCTCTTAGCAAAATCATCAAACTTCGCTGAATTCCATTGAATCGCAGCATCTAATAAAATTTCTACATCTGGTTTTAAGTAGGGAGCCAATAACGCTTTCACGCCGGAATAATCATAGCGTTCCAGCAAGGTTTTTGCCTCTTGTTGGCGAATCCCCCGCAGATAGGTTGAACGATTCAGTATTTTGGTTAACTCTTTATCCCGCTCACTGGTGACTAAAAATTGCACCCGATGTCCAAATCGTAATAATGTTTCAAACTGAACGGCTGAAGAAATTGCCGGGGTACTGGCTTGATGACTGACATAAATTGTTGCAGAATCAGGAAAGTCAAGTTGAGCTAATTCTGACTGAATTAGTTTCAGAACACTATCCCAATCATCTAACCCTTCGGTTGGGGATTGGGGTTGCAGTAAGAGGGATTTAAGTTGGGCTTGAGGAAGTTTGTCTTTAAGATAGGTTGCTACAATTGGCTCCAAGGTACAGGTGTCTTGCCAGTAAGCCGACTGGGTTGAGCGCCGTTGTGATGGACTAAATACGACTTCTTGGTCGGTCAAAATTAAAATAATTTGGTCGATTTTTATGTTTTCGTGCTGAACAAGCCCAACAAAATTATCGAGTAAGGGAAAGGCTAAGTCATCCCAATAGTCCTGTGCCTGAGATTGACCATACACTGTACCCATCACTCTCCCAGGAACTAAAAAGCGGTCATCTGTTCCCTCTGTGGGTGTAAATCCACGACCACCTAACTGACTCCTAACTGTTCTGTACAGATTTGTCCAATGGTCTTTTGTCCAGAGTTGAACATCACTATTGCCTATTGTAATAATCCAAATGTTCATGATGGTTATTGATCCTCATTTATAGTGCAAGCTTGGGGAAGGACGCAAGCCTTATGTCCCTACGTGATTTCTTCCCCAAAGGGGGGTGAATTCATTGGTTTCATCCAAAAATTCCAAAAATTGTTCTGTTTCTTCTGAGTCATCTGGAAACACCGTCAGCAACTCAATATATTCATCCTTAAGACGAATCAATTCCCCCGCCCTCGTCTTCACATACCGAGGATACATGCGATGCCAAATTCGCCCCACTTGACTGTCAAATCCTTTTTTAGCCGCCCATCCAGTGAGTTCGGTATCTTTAATCGACTGTTGAGCAAAATAAGCCCGATGAAACCACTCAACCGCTTGACTATCCTGCTGATTTTTAGCAATACGTCCCCAAACCTGAACCCGATGCGGATGCCAAGTTTCCCGCCAGTCTTGCACATAACCTTGGGGTTCATAGCCTGCTGACTCCAGCCACGCGATCGCACTCTGTTGGGTTTCCTCTAAAAAGCGAGTCACTAAAGCCAGATTAGGCACATTGTTAAGTACCCATAGCTTTTTTGATCCGGGTAAAAATTCCCAATGACACCCAATCATCGGCTTATCCCCTGTTTGGAAATAACTGGGATAAAATAGTCCGTGGTGAATCCGTCGCCAAGATTTGCCAAAACCGCCCAGTAGCATGGAGAAGCGCAGCAGATAGCGCAGGAATTTCCGCAGTTGTGGGGAAATGTCGCCGTATGCCAAAAGTTCTAACCTGCCTTGTTTGAGGGTATAGGTGGGCATGGAGATGGGCTTACAATTAGGTCTATAGACATGTTCTCCTGGCTGTAGATTCCCTTCATCTACGGTAAACAAAATCCCCACCTTCCCCACCGTTGCATCCCCATCAATCCCTCCCCAAATCCTTTGGGTTAAGGCTTGCGCCACAGTTTCATTCGTGATCCCGGCTAAGAGGCGCAGAGTGTGTCCGCGCAACACGGCTTTAAACATATTGGGGCGAAACTCGCCGACTTTATTCAGCAGTTGAGAGGCGAGTCCCTCTCCTTTCAACTCAGCCGCGAGAATCCGGCGATCTGAAGTGCTAAGGGGGACAATTGAACCATTTGGGTTCACTTTATCCACATAGCCATAACCAGCACTCACCCGTGACCCAATCCCATAGGATAGCGCCCGTTCCCAAATCTGCCAAATCTGCTGCCAATCCTGTTGACTCAGGGGTTCTACACTAGAAATCCCAAACCTTAATTGGGATTGGTACAGGGAAATTTGCACATTGGCGCTATGATTCGCACCACTATCTATCACTTGATAGGGTTGTTGACCGTGAACCACATCAACCAAGCGATCGCGCTTTGCCCAGGATGTCATATCCACCGGATAGCCGCCGTGAAAACGCAGGATACCGGGAACGGTTTTGGTTTCCCCTTGGGGAGTAATCTCCTCACCACCACAATAGCGATCGCGTTCAGCATCGGTTAAGCAAGCACGACGGAATGCCCCTTTCATGCTAGAACCGGAGAAAAAGGGTAATCCCTTCGCCCCAATTATCGGACGAATTACGTCTTCATCTTGACCACTATTGGTAATCAACCGCCAGCGAATTTTATAGTCTTGGGTTTCTACCGAGTCACCAAATTCGGGTAATTTAACGGTGGGTTGAACGGGGCGACGTTTCCAAATTGGAATCGTTTTGTCAACTTGTGCAGGTGATGGGGGACACCCTCGCAACCATTGATCTACCCATTTTGATGCAGGTTTAACATTACCCGCATATTGAATTTTACCGCGATCAGGAATTTGTGCCTGGAACATTAGCGGAACATGATTAGCATCGGAATCAGTCATCCTTCTTCTCCTGAGAATCATTGTCTGGTTTTAAGGGCTTATACCGTTGTGACCACCAAACCATGCAATCACACAGTTGAATGAGTACCGCTAAGGCTACTTTTCGCTGCTTTTGATCAAAAGCCCAGAGATAATCGGTAATGCGTTTGATGGCGTCTTTATCCGTGGGTTCAAGTTTCTCTGAAGGCAGTTCAATCCCCGCAGGGGAGAGAATTTCACAAAACCGTTGCCAAGTCTCTGCCCAATAGTTACTGGCGGCTGTAGGGTAGTAAATATCTTTTTGCTTATCATACAGTCGCAATTGTTCTCCCCAAAATCGCTCCAGTCCATAGGAGGCGGTTGTTCGCATCTTATAGACTTGGTTATGAGCGCCTTTATCGCAATGCTCAAACACTAAATCGTGGGCAATTTTATCTAATTTATAAGCTTCAAAAGCCATATTTATACCCCCTTTACGGTGATTTCGCAGTGACCAAAGCCAATGGATTCTAATCCACCAAGATAGACGTCCCCTTGGTGGCTTTTGCCAAAGGGTTGCCAGGATTTGGGTTCACCATTGGGTTCACGGGGATTTAACTGTTTAATCGCAATCGGAAATACCATAAACGTCCCTTCTGGTAAAGCTTCCGTATTAAAAAACGCCTTACCTTTTACCCGTTTTTGATTTTTTTCCAACGCCACTCTACTTTGTCGATACAACGCCATATCGTGAATCATGCCAATTTCATCATCACCGACGACAACGGATGGGAGTTCGTTACCCAGAGGAAACCAAGCTGATAAATTTTCCGTTCCTTCAACGGTGAGAAACCCAAAATTGAAAAATAATTTATTCTCCCCATTGATATTCAGGGGCGTCAAGGTCTGTGAGCCTTTATATTTCAGACGTTCTGGGTCAGGTAAGTTTGAAAGATTTCCAGCTATCCGTTTATATCGCTTCAACAACTTCGGACAACTTACCCAGACTATCGGCTGTCCTGGACAAAACACAGGTAACCATAAAATTGAGGCATATTCAAATTTTACGACTGATTCGGTTGTCTTTTCTGATAACTCTGATTCGGCTTCATGTCCATACCAATAGCTAGCTTCCGCTTCATCATGAGACTGTCGCATTTGGGAGCGAAATCGTCCCCGAATCGAACTACCGGGAATAATCCCCGTTTGCGTAAACTGATCCTTAAAAATTAGGTTTAAATTCCCACTTTCTTCACCCGCTGTTGCGCCCACATGCAATGGGGCAAGGGTTTCGATCACACCATAAGCTTTCTTGTACATTAACCATTTACTCCTTCAATATTAATCGGCAAACACAAACTAACACCAAACTTTTTCAACAACCCTTTTTCCGGAAACCAGGCTGTAGGAAAATCCCACCATGTCTTATTTAAGGGTTCCGGAAGCACATAAACGCTACCCGCTGGTACGGCATAACGCCCACGAGATAAACGACCGGGAGCGCGGGTTTTAAAGGATTCTTTTTTCTGCTCTCCATAACCAATTCGATAGCGGTAGGGAACGGCTTTTTCAGTCAGTAGCTTTATTTTGTTGTAGTCACGGGCAAAGTCTTTATACTTAGGATATCGATAGGATAGGTCTTTTGAACCCCAAACCCCAGGGGTAATTAAAGCAAATGCTTTTTTGATTGGCTGTTGCAATCGTTGTTGGATTGGAGTTTCTGGGGTTAATTCTATACTATTGACTTCGACAATATGACTTTCGCCGCCAAATTGATACCAACCCTTGGGTAATTCATAGGTCGAAAGGTAAACTAAGCAGGTATCTTCCTTCATCTGAACTGCTGTTTCCAGAAATAATCCATCTTCGCCTAAAACATGTCGCTCATCTTTTTTCAGACGAGGGTGTAAGATAGAAACATAGTTCCAGGAATTCTCAGCAACGGCAGGCGAATCTCCTTTAGCATCCTGTTGAATAAGTTCGGGTTCATCATCCCAATAGTCTAATCTGAGCCAGTGATAATCGGATTCACTCGACTCTATCGCGTCTGGCTCAATCTCATCGCTTCTGGCTTGGGACTTGAGACGCCATTGATGGTCAACAATTTGCCATTCATCAGACGTAGTTTTACCAATTAGCTTATGATGGGGGAGGGGAACATAAAAATCATCGACTTGATCTATATTTGCCCAAAATGGTCCGGCGATAACTAAGTTCTCTCGAAGTTCTTTATGCTCCACCAAGCCTATCGATTTATTGGTACTGAAGAAAAGACCGGATAATGTGGCTGCATCTGGCGGAAACTTTCTTCCGGATCGCCCGACTAAGTTTTCCGGTGAAAGGAATGCCCCAGAACTGCCGTACATCAAGCCCAAAGGCTGAATTGTAATTAAGAATTTGAACATAACTGCCAACCAATATTAATTAAGCCATCAATCCATTGAATAAAATCTGCTTCTAAAGCATCCTGCCCAATAATATGTTTAGAGTTATCGCTATCGATGAGGTAGTCTTTGTTAATCGGTTTTTTTGGGTCAGTTCGGGGAGAGCGATCGCGAAAATATAAATCAAAGATAGCCAGGGCAATAGAGTCATCAGCGTTACCGAATTTATCATTTAAGGGAATAGCATGACGGGCTTTTAGCTGCGCCCAATCGCTGTAAATATGACCCCAATTCGGTTCCTGACTCCAGGTCTTGCCATCGCGATCACGATAGTTGGTTAAGACATGCAGATAATCCCAGGGACAAGTCCATTGGACAGATTGACCACTATTAAAAACCACCCGAATCGTTACGCGATCGCGTCCTTGATTCTTTGCCCGTTTTTCAGCGTCTCGACAATGCTGTAAAATATCCCGTTGGGGAACTTGATGTCCTGCCCAAACAAAGCCAACACTATAGGTAAAATCCAGATTTAGGTCTTGTTTAATCTGCTGTTGCTGGTTTTCCCAGTGGGATTCTAAGGCTAATAACCACTGCAACGCCTCTATCGGTTTTAGCTTCTCCGGTGTTTCTGTGGATTGGGTTTCGTTACTGTACAATACGCCGAGGAAGTCATCCCCACCCGCATAGATGACCCGTCCTTTTCCCTGGGAAAATAAGTCTGGCTTTCTCTGAAACTCCTGTCCCCATTTCCGAATTAAATCGGTAAAATGTTTGAGTTCCTTGTCTCGCTGCTGGGGATCATGATCATGGCGACTCGCCAGGACTTTCAACTTATCCCCAACTTTATCACCATCCCCCATAAACCAAGCAGTCCAATATCCCGGTTCCCGGATAATATCTTTAAATTCTGGGTCATCATCTTTGGCTTTGAGTCTATCGATACCAATGTGATCAGCAATCACGTCGTAGGTAACTAAACGCTTAACCAGTTCCGGAATACTCAGGCGTTCATTCGGCGCAACATACCTGCCAATTTGCTCAAAATATTGGCGATTCTGATCAGGTGGAGATTGCTTTTTTCTCAACTCTTCCAGAGACAAACTTGGTTGTCCGACTCGTTCATCGGGGTTATCCAACAGCCACGACAAGCGACGATAAAATAGTTCCATCTCCTCTTGTTCCGATTGGCTGAGTAAACGACCAGGATTAGAGTCTAGCTTACCCAACTGATGCCACGCGATCGCATCGGTTCCGGTTAAACTGGAACTCTCGCCCACCCAGTTTATGGCAATCCAATCCCGCCTCAGTTTGCGAGTTTCCAAGTCATCCATGGCGGCTTGAACCGAGTCCCCATATCCCCAAAAGACTTCCCAAGTGTAACTTTCCCAGCGTTCCCATTCCCCTTTGCTTTGTCCTGTTTTTCCTTGAGTTTGTGACCAACAATACTGGTTTTTGGGGATACCCAAGTTATCTTCTATCCACACTCGGCAAATCTTTAGAATAGTCTGCCATTCTTTTAGGAGAGTATTTTGGACAAGATTGCGGTCAAATTTCCCTCGAACTAGAATCCGATTCGGCATTCCCTTCGCCACATTGGGCAATCCTGGGGAAATTACCGTGAGTCCTAAGCATTCTGCCTTTTGCACCAGTTTAAAACTCAAAAAGGATAAGATTAGCGAAGATCCATACAAATCTCGAAGTTTGCGGGATTTTTCGATAAATCCTTGTACAGGGGCAAAGCTGGCGGCGGTGTATTCAGACATAAGACTTACGGGTATTTAGGCAACTCAGTAGATACCATTTCGCTTGGTTACGCCACCCACGGCTTTTGTGGGAGGACTTTTTACAGGGGACTTGTAAACCAATCCCTAATTTCTGGCTTGCCCATTTGCTCGGAATACAGAGGTGTTTTCCTTTCTGTTTTGCTGTCTAGACTTTACTCTAGCAAGTGTTCCCTGTATGACGCTAGATATTACAAGTTACTGAAAATATTTTTCTTCTCCAGATTGAATCCCTGTGACAGGTAGGGTTTTAGCTATTTTTGACTCAATAGAATTAATAGTGGCTTTTTCTTGACAGTTGAGCAAAACTTATGGTAGTTGTACCGTTTGCCACAAGATTCTGCTGTATCATGATGTCAAAATCATGCTCCATCGCTATCCGATCTCGGATATCCTATTGGAATGATACATACCCTTGTAAGGGGGCTAGCAAGGTATTGACGCTACCACGGACTACGTGTTAAACAAATTTTTAGGTGATACCGGCGGCCTAAATGCCCTCGGCTTCAGAAATTTGTTAGCAGTCATTTTTAAGGAGTTTGAAATAAAATAATTCTGGGTCACCTTCATCAAGATTATATACAGTCCCACTCGGTTGATATTCCATTTTCACCATTAGTTCTTGCATTGGTTTATTGGACTCATTCGTTGAAGTAAATAACTTGCTTGTTTTACAATTTCTTTCTAAATGCGAGATTAGAGATGTACCAACACCTTTTCTTCGATTTGACGGTTTCACAATCAACATTGCGATAAATCCCTGGAAGAAGAAAGTGTATTCAAGCACAGCGTAACCAATTAAATCGGCATCATCTAATGCAATTACCGTATTCCCCTCTAGCACCCATTTTTTTATATGCTGTTTTCGATCATCCTCTTCAACTGCAATATGATCAATTGCTATGATGTTAGGAATGTCAGCTTCTGTAGCTTTTCGTATTATCATCATTTTGTTTGCTAACCATTTGTAGCTGGAACCTGAAGGGGTGACAAGCAGCTCAAAAGCTTGGCAGGCCAAGCATTTCCCCCTTCAAGCCTTGAAAAGATGAGAGCTTATTGACAGGTTTATTGAGAAGGAATACGTGAATGAGAATGATAATCATCTGGGTGACGGGTCTTCCGTAGTTATGTCATTTAATTTGGCAAGCGACAGTTCCAGGGCAGAAGGTTGATTACTGGTACGTGGTTGCGAGAGCCATTCAACCTGTCCTAAGCTGAATAATACTAACTGTAGAGTTTGTATTCAGTGCTGTCTTCGCTGCTGGCACGCTTCGTGCCGACTACAGACCCAGCTTAAGTCAGTGCCATTCGTCCTCAGCTTGATGGCGACTACTATAACTTATATTATCGCTGCTCTGTAGCAATATGTTTAAACGCATCTGGAACCGCCTTTTTCAAGTCATCATCGTGCTTCTGGGGTTGTGGCTAGCCTGGGATTTGCTGGCTCACCTGGTTGCGGAAATTTTATGGTTCATTGAGCTTGACTATTTGTCAGCGTTCTGGTTACGCTTACGGACTCAGCTAGGTTTGTGGGCGTTTGTTGGCTGCTTATCCGCCGGATTTTTACTCAGTAATTTGTTTCTCGCCAATCGGCTAAAGTATCCCGCCGCCATCGCCAAGGAGGTTGCCAACGCCACTAGGATACCTCCGGGAACTACTCAACTCAATCCAACCCTACCAAAGACTCCTACACAAGACTCTACACCCGTCAACCTTAAAAAGGGAGCGTTAGCGCTGAGGTTAGGATTACTCTTGCCAATCGTACTCTGCCTCGACGTACTCGTGGGGATAATGCTACTCCATTACGGTGAAGTGGCTATCTCCGTTTGGCAACCTGATTTTAATTTGCCCAGTGTCACCCCACCCCTACCAACTCCTTTTGATTGGAGTTCCATACAAAACGTAGTGCTACAGTTGCTGGCACAAATTATACAACTCATTGTTTTAGTCATCATTGTCATCGCATTGGTGGTTAATTCCCAATTCTGGTTAACGGCGATGGCTGTTGCTTTTCCAGTGGTTTTTGCCTTAGTGGTATCCGGACAATGGGGCAGGATTTTGCAGTATTTCCAGCCAACCGCCTTTAACGCGAATGACCCTTTATTTGGCACGGATATTAGTTTCTATGTCTTTAAACTTCCGGTGTGGCAACTATTAAACTTTTGGCTGGGGGGGCTGTGTCTGTTTGGTTTAGTCGCCGTAACCTTAACCTATTTGGTATCTGGAAATAGCCTGTCTCATGGGCGGTTTCCCGGATTTTCTGCTCATCAACTTTATCATTTACATGGATTAGGTTCCTTGGCGATGGCGACAGTGGCGTTCCACTATTGGCTATCGCGCTATGAACTGCTGTATTCCACTCGTGGCGTTACCTATGGTGCGAGTTATACCGATGTTAAGGCGCAGTTACCGATTAATACAGGGTTAAGTGTTTTCGCCCTGGGGATTGCTTTATTTTTACTCCTAAGACCGATAATCGGGTTTAAGTCGCTGCACAGGAGTGGCAAGGGAACACTCTCCCTACTGGGATTGTATGTGATCATGGTCGCGATCGCAGGCTGGCTAATCCCGGCGACGGTGCAACGGTTTGGCGTGCAGCCGAATGAATTGGAACGGGAACGCCCCTATATTGAACGCAGTATCGCTCTGAGTCGAGCGGCGTTTGATCTGGATAGTATTAATGTGGAAATCTTTAACCCCGAAGGCGAACTCACCAGTGCTGATTTAGATGAAAATATTTTAACGATTCGCAATATCCGCCTCTGGGATGCTCGTCCCATCCTGCAAACTAATCGTCAGCTACAACGTATCCGTCTCTACTACGAATTTCCGGATGCTGATATTGACCGCTACAGACTACCGTTAGAAGTGACGGGTGTTCCGCCTTCCTTTGCGGGAGAAGAAGTCGATGAACTAGAAGCAGAAGACACAGAGATTTCCCTAACCGTACCCACACCCGGTTTCACGATTGAAAAGCAACAGGTGATTATTGCACCCAGGGAATTATCCTACGAATCGGTTCCCGAACAAGCCCAAACCTGGGTGAACCAACACTTAGTTTATACCCACGGCTATGGCTTTACGATGAGTCCCGTGAATCGGGTGGGGAGTGGCGGATTGCCCAACTATTTTGTTAAAGATATTGGCACCGGTGCTGATCTCGGTGTTGGTGGAGATTTATCCACGTCTAGCCAACTGATTCGCGAAAGTATTCCGATTGGTGCGCCACGAATTTACTACGGACAACTCACGGAAAATTATGTGATGACTCCCACTAAAGTGCGGGAATTCGATTATCCCAGTGGTGAGGATAATGTTTACAACACCTACGATGGCAATGGGGGTGTTCAGATTAGTTCACTATGGCGCAGGTTGTTGTTTGCCGAGTATCTCAAAGATTGGAAGATGCTGTTTACGGACAACTTTACGCCGGAAACCAAGGTATTATTCCGTCGCAACATCAACCAACGGATTCGGGCGATCGCGCCGTTCTTACGTTATGATCGCGATCCGTATATTGTCAGTGTTAATCCTCAGGGTGGGGAAGTAGAAACGGATCAAACCTATCTTTACTGGATTGTTGACGCCTACACCACCAGCGAACATTATCCCTATTCTGACCCTGGTGATAATGAATTTAACTATATCCGCAATTCGGTTAAAGTCGTCATTGATGCCTATGACGGTACTATTACATTCTATGTTGCCGACCCCGACGATCCAATTATTCAAACCTGGACAAAGATTTTTCCCACGCTATTCCAACCACTAGATGCTATGCCTCCGGCGCTGCGACGTCATATTCGCTATCCGGTTGATATCTTCAGTGTTCAGTCGGAACGGTTGCTCACCTATCACATGACTGACCCCCAAGTATTTTACAATCGGGAAGACCAGTGGCGGATTCCCCAGGAGATTTACGGCAGGGAGTTGCAACCTCTGGAACCGTACTACCTGATTATGAAATTGCCAACGGCTACGAATGAGGAGTTCATTCTCCTCCATCCCTTTACACCTCAGGCACGTAATAATTTAATTGCTTGGTTGGCAGGGCGTTCAGATGGTGAGAATTATGGCAAATTATTTTTATATCAGTTTCCCAAACAAGAACTGATTTACGGACCCGAACAAATTGAAGCCTTAATTAATCAAGATCCGGTCATTTCTCAACAAATCTCACTGTGGAATCGTCAAGGTTCACGGGCGATTCAGGGGAATCTGTTAGTGATTCCGATTGAGCAATCCTTACTGTATGTCGAACCGCTTTACCTGGAAGCCGAACGCAATAGCTTGCCTATTTTAGCGCGGGTGATTGTTGTTTATGAAAATCGCATCGTCATGGCGGAAAGTTTAGAAAAGGCGCTGGAGGGAATCTTTCAGCAACCTGAACAAGAACCCGCCCCCACGATTATTCGTCCCCTAGAGGAACCCCCTGTGCCGTTAGGGGGAGGATAAGTAGGGTCTAGTGGGTAAGGGAAGGGAGCAGGGGGAGCTGGGGAAGCAGGGGGAGCTGGGGATGAGGGTGAAACGGTTACTCGTCTTGGTTTTCAGCTTAAGTTGCACGAATGCACGTTAGTAAGGGTTTGGTGACCAAACCCCTACACGCCCCCCTCCTGTAACACTTCCGAGAAGGCAAAATCGGGTTCGGCTAACACAAATATTGTTGTCGGCAATCCTGTGGCTAAACCTTGCAAACGTTCGTAATAACTGGTGTAATCATCCATCGGTTTCGCCATCCCCAAGAAGACTAAATCTGCACTTTGGGAAGACCGACGCAGGATTTCGGGGAAGGGGCGTCCCTTTGCTTCAATCACTTGCGATCGCGCCCCAATCCGTAGTTGTTTGGTCAGGTTTTCCACATTCCTCCGCGTAGCTTGGGCGGCGGCGTTATTGGCGACAACTAATTTAAGGTTAATTTCGGCACTGCGCCATTCCAAACTGGTTCGCAACAGATACGCCAAAATTAACATCAAGCCCCCATTTGCCTGTAACCCGCCCCACCAGACATCAATCCGTTTGCGGCGACCAAATCCCCGTTCCTCTACATCCCGTAAAATCACCACATTACGACGGGCTTGATGCAAGTTGGCGATCATCTGACAGTAACTACCACGATGAGAGGCTTGTTCACTATCCCCCAACAGAATCGTATTGGGAACCAATGGACCAATCCCATACGCCTCAACTAACCGTTCCGCCCCAATAAACGGATCAGGGGCAGTAATTAACCGGGCTAACCCTTGCACCCCCCGCTTCTCTAAATACTCGCGAATCGTGGCTTCCATTTCCAACTGCTTGGCTGGATCACGAGATCCACTGGGAATCACACTGGCGACGGTAAATAAACTGCGTTTGTGGGTTAAATTTGCCGCAAACTCCACCAAATGCCAGCGACGAGTGGGTGCGCCAGAAAAGACCAAAATATGAGGACGCCAGTTTTTCGTATCAGCCGTATAGTCGAGGCGATTAATTCCGGTGCGTACCAACGCCATCCAGACACCCTGACGCACATCCCCCCAAGCACTTTGTAATTCCCGCCGTTCTAACCAAATATAAACACTCGATACAATCAGCGCCGCCATAATTGTCGCTACGGCGTTGAGTAAAAACATCACCCCCAAACAGCCTACCGCCCCCAACAGGGATAAAGACCAATGCACCCGGAAGGAGGGGCGAAACGACGGACTGCGTAAAAAGCTTTCAATTCCCGCCGCCACGTTCAAGACTAAATAGGTGGTGAGGAAAAACATACTCAAAATTGGGGCGATTACGTTGAGATCCCCCAACGCCACGGCGACTAACACCAAGCCCAATGTAACCACCGTCGCAATACGCGGTTCATCTTCAGATCCAGAACCTGTTCCCAGAAACTTCAGCCACCGAGGTAAAATCCCATCCCGCGCCAGCGCCTGCATGACCCGAGGCGCACCGAGAATACTACCAATCGCACTGGATAATGTCGCCCCCCAAACCCCTAGTAACACCGAAGGTCCCCAAAGAGAGATTTCCTCCATAATTAAGGGTTTGTTGGTTAACGTGGAAGCATCTGCCCGCATTGCTAAAATTACGGGTAATGCCATATAAACCACATAACCTGTCCCCACCGCCGCCAAGGTACCAATGGGAATCGAACGAGTCGGATTGCGTAAATCCCCGGACATATTCACCCCCGCCATAATCCCGGTAACGGCAGGAAAGAAGACAGCGAAGACTTGCCAAAAAGGTGCGGAGTTGTCCGGGTTCCTCCCCCACAGTTCAATGTGAGTATTCGGATCAACGGGGGAACCAAAGACCAAACAAATCAAAGACAGCACGATCGCTGCCATAATAAAATATTGTGCCTTAATCGCAATTTGGGCAGAAGCGATCGCCAAAATTGCCACCAGAATCGTGGTAACAATCGCTATCAGCCGCTGATGCTGAACTAATCCCTCAAACGCCAGCGTCAGACTCTCAGCAAAACCAATCGTATATAGCGCCACCGATATCGCTTGGGCAAAGTAAAGCGGAATCCCCACCGCGCCGCCAGTTTCAATTCCCAGAGAACGGCTAATCATATAGTACGCGCCCCCCGCCTTCACTACCCGATCCGTTGCGATCGCGCAAATCGACAGCGAAGTCAGAAACGTAATCGCCGTAGACAGGGTGACAATAATCAGCGTGCCAAACAACCCCACATTCCCCACGACCCAACCAAATCGCAGGTACATGATTACACCCAGAATCGTCAGCAGGGACGGCGTATAAACCCCCCCAAACGTACCCAAACCCTTCTCCGGTTCAGAGGGAGTGGGCGAAGACGAGGGTGAATCTTGACGGAATGGGTTTTTCATGGTAAGCACCTAAGCCTGGTTCAATCCAACGAGAAAAGGGGAAATTGTTTCAGCCAAGACAGAGTTAGTTCTATCTTGACGTCCCCGTAAACAAGCAAAAAAAATGAGATATAGCTTTTTAGCACCCTCATGAAACCGATTTCACACCCTAATTTAAGCGATTTTAAGCAGCGGGCGATCGATTCTACTAAATACCCGTGTCCGCTACTGTAGCAAAAAAAATTCTCTTGAATCTCTATCTAGAGATTAGGGGAGTGTTGACCCTTAGCTGCGATCGAGGGAACCAGGTTTGTCGGGGCGGGTTTAGGGACTTTCGTCTCGCCATGAGATAATAACATTCGTACAAAACCCGCCCTATCTCCCCCGCACTATCTCCCCCGCACCGCCGCACCCCAACACCCCATCACCCCTACACCCCTACACCCTTACACCCCATCACCCCTGCACCCCCGCACCCCATCACCTGATCTACGGATAAAAACTCAACAACGGTAATCCCAACTTTTCATCCCAGCCCATAACCAGATTCAAACATTGAATCGCTTGACCAGCTTGACCTTTAATCAAGTTATCGGTAACTGACATAACAATCACCCGGTCAGTACGCGGATCAACTTCAACGCTGATATAACACAAATTCGTCCCACACGCCCACTTCGTTTGCGGATACGTCCCACTGGGTAAGACGCGCACACAAGGAGACGCACGATAAAATGCATTATAAATCGTCGCCAAATCTTCTCGCACTAATCCCGGATCACGTAATGTTGCATAAACCGTCGCCAGCAGTCCGCGTACCATTGGCATTAAATGAGGGGTAAACTGAACCATCACCTCATGACCCGCCAAATCACTGCAAATCTGTTCAATTTCCGGCGTATGGCGATGACGCGCCACCCCATAAGCCGCCACAGAACTATCCGCTTCTGCGAGTAAAAGATTAGTTTTCGCCTTACGCCCCGCCCCCGATGTGCCTGATTTGGCATCAATAATCGCCGTATCGGGCTGAATTAACCCTTGTTTAAGCAACGGTGCAAGTGCCAAAAGACTGGTGGTAACATAACAACCCGGACACCCTACCAGTTTCGCCTCAGCGATGCGATCGCGATATAATTCCGGTAACCCATAAACCGCTGAAGCTACAGTTTCCTGGTCATTACGTTCTCCCCCATACCAAGTTTTATAGGTCTCCAAATTCTTAAACCGATAATCAGCCGAAAGGTCAATCACCTTACACCCTTTCGCCAACAACGGCGGCGCCATCTGACACGCCAAACCATTGGGTAACGAGAGAAACACCACCTGACAACGGCTGGCAATTTTATCTAAATCAATCTCCTCAATGGTCAAATTCACACAATGACCCAAATGAGGATAGAGTTCAGAAAACGGTTTCCCCGCACTACTACTTCCTCCTAAATAAACCACCTCAACGCCTGGGTGATCCATCAATAGGCGTATCAATTGTACGCCTCCATAGCCAGAAGCACCAATAATTCCGACAGGCAATTGTCCTAAATCACCCATAATATTCCTTCCCTAACAGAGTTAACATCAAAAACAGATGAACATTTGCTGCATTTTAGCTTGAACCAGCGATTGGGGATTCGTTATTTATTTAGGGAACAGGGAACAGGGAACAGGGAACAGGGAACAGGGAACAGGGAATAGGCAATGGGCAATCGGGAATGGGCAATGGGCAATGGGCAATAGGTAAGGTAGAGTTTTGAGTTAACCTCCCCCATCTTCCCGACACCCGACACCCGACACCCAACACCCCACACCCGACACCCCACACCCGACACCCCACACCCGACACCCATCACCCAACACCCAACACCCGACACCCATCACCCGACACCCAACACCCCACACCCATCACCCAACACCCGACACCCGACACCCAACACCCCACACCCAACACCCCACACCCAACACCCCCTGAGTCAGCTACCATAAAATCAGACCATTCCACAGCCAAGAGATAGTACCTCAATGCCAATCCGATTATCCACGCCAGAGGCAAACATTTCTGCTAATCCAGACACAGACACACCTCATTGCCATCCGCCCCATCAGGTTGAACGCCAGCGGATTGATTCATTGCAGCCAAAAATGCTGAACACAGAAAAAGCTCAACGCATGGCAGAATTGTTCAGTTCCCTGGGTGATACAAATCGATTGAGGATCATCTCCCTACTCGCGATCGCAGAACTCTGTGTATGTGACATCGCCACCGCGCTGGATATGAGCGAATCCGCCGTCTCCCATCAATTACGCACCCTACGAGCCATGCGATTAGTACGGTATCATAAACGCGGTCGCAAGGTCTATTATCATCTTCAAGATCAGCACGTTCTCGACTTGTATCAATCCGTCGCCGAACATCTAGATGAACCTGACTAACAATAAATCCTAAATTCCCCATGACACACCGAACGTGTTACCGAGCGTGTTACTGAGCGAAGCCGAAGTAAGTCGAGGTAAGCGTTCGACTGAACTTCGACAGGCTCAGGGGTCCGCGCTCACGCCGAAGTCCGAGGTGTTCCCCATTCCCCGTTCCCCCTTCCCTAAAAAATGATTACTTGGCAACAAAATAGTGACAATCCCGAAAATGGCGCAAATCTCACCAAAATCAGTAAATTTTGGACAGCGTTAAACAACCGTAAAATTGCATGGCGACAGCGACTAATTCCTGCCAGTGGAAATGCCCAGGAAATCGACTGGGAATGGCAGCGGTTTGACGACGAGTTTAAACTGCAAAATCCCCAAATTCGCGGAATTACCCTCTACTGGCAAAAAGTGGACACAGATCAAGAACGCAGCACAACCCCCTGGAAACTGGAACTTGATCCGCAACGGCTTCAGCTTTATATTTATCCTCAATCTCAGAAAAATTTAGTCATCCGCGTGGGAATTCCGGAAGTTGTCTATCAGAAAATAGAAATTACCAATCCTCAATGGGAAAGTAACTATCAAGAGGAAAATCATAGTATCACATTGCGCGATAAACAGCAACAAATCGAAGTCAAACTTACCCTAAGCCCCGAAAATATTGCCCAGCTTAAAGAAAATCTGCCCGGATAGCAGCAGTTGGAGATCCCCCTAAATCTCCCATAAAAAAAAGCGAAGCATCCTCTGGTCTCCCCCATGGAACAAAAAGCGAAGCATCCTCTGGTCTCCCCCATGGAACAAAAAGCGAAGCATCCTCTGGTCTCCCCCATGGAACAAAAAGCGAAGCATCCTCTGGTCTCCCCCTTTTTAAGGGGGACGGAAGGGGGATCAAAAAGGGAAGAGGGCAAAAAAAGTAGATTTTAGCAGCAATTCTACAGCCAATTAATCGTCATCATCATCGTCATCATCGTCATCATCATCATCATCGTCATCATCCCAATCATTCTCATCCTCCATTTCTACTTCCTGTTCTTCACCCGATTCTTGCACCTCATTTTCCAGTTCTTCAAATTCAATCGCCGCCACATAAGGCGAAGAAATTGCGACGGTTTCCCCGGTACTCACCAAAGCTTGATACAAAAATGCCGCTACTTCTGCCCGGGTAGCGATCTGATTGGGATTCAGTAATTCGACATTAGGATAATTGACCACAATGCCTCGCTGCGTCGCCGCAGCAACTAACGAACGAACATTAGTCGGAATCGCTGATGCATCATTATAAAATTGCAAAATGTTCGTTGCTGATCCATTCACAGAATAATTTAACCCCTGAGTTAATGCCAATAATACTTCCAACCGCGATAACTTTTGCTTGGGGTTAAAGTTATTAGCAGAATTAACCGTTAAAAATCCCGTTTCACAAGCTTCTTCAATGGCATTATATGCCCAGTGACGGCTAGAAACATCCCGAATACTAACATTACGAATTTTCGTCTTCTCAAACGCCTTACGAATCATCGCCGCAAACTGGGCGCGAGTCACAGGTTCATTGGGACGAAATGTGCCATCGGGAAATCCGCTGATAATATCTAAGCGTACTAATTCAGCAATAAAGTCCTGCGCCCAATAATTACTGGCGATATCCGTGAAACTTGTTTGTACAGTTTGGCGGATTTGGGAACCACTAGCGGCGACTTGTTGCTGTTGAGTCGTCCCCCCACTCATCTGAGTGGTTTGGTTGGTTTGACGTTGACTAGCGCGACTATCAACAGTTCCCTGCGTGGTTTGACGGGTGGTACTCCCGGAGGTGATTTCCGTAGTTTCACGGTTGCGGGTGCGGATACGTTGTTCTTCAATCAGCGTCGCGGTATACCGGGCGGTCATTTTCTGGCTTAAGGTTTCATCCAGGGCGACAACTGAACCCATCTCATCCGTCCGATACGCCCACAGTTTATCCTCACTCCCGACAATCACCAACCACCCTGGAACTAGCGCCTGAGTGCAAATCTGATCACCACCTAATCCCAAACATCCATCGGACCACGTTTGGCGGGCGACTTTGAGGATTTTTAGCTCAGATGTATCTAAATTATGGCGACGGCTGATATCATCAAGGACAGCCTCTGCGATCGCGTCAGGCAACGATTCAACGGTATCCGCTTCTACTGAGGGAGTTTGGGCAAGTTCCATCCCCTGAATCACCTCTAGGGGAGATGTGGGGATAGAATTAGCCAGAGAAGGAGTAGCGGTGGCGATCGCGAATCCAGTAACCGCGATGATTATCCTACCGCTTGACGCAAATAATAGTTGACTCATAACACGCATACCAAACACAAACAAAAGGAATCCAAAGACAGAACTGATGGGGAAACTGTTCCCATTTATTCAAACGTGGCGATTCTCAATAAACAGGAATCTGGGCAAAAATTTTCCAGAATCTGTCTCAATCCCGGTATCATAGAACAAAACACTTAAACAAACTTCATAAAGCACCGTGATTACCCAACCGCGAATCCAGAACAACCCCTTAGAAAAGCACGTTTGGACTTGGCAAGGTCACTCAATTCAATACACCGTCCAGGGAACAGGTCAACCCTTGTTATTGATTCACGGCTTTGGTGCATCCATTGGACATTGGCGCAAGAATATCCCGGTTCTGGCGGATGCGGGATATCGGGTGTTTGCGATTGATCTGTTAGGGTTCGGCGGATCAGATAAACCTGCCTTAGACTACAGCTTAGAGGTATGGCAGGAACAGATCAAAGACTTCTGGGACGCCCATATCCAAGAACCAACCGTATTTATTGGCAACTCAATTGGGGCGCTGTTGAGTTTAATGGTAGTTACCCAAGACCCAGATATCGCCATGGGTGGTGTTTTAATTAATTGTGCAGGGGGCTTAAACCACCGTCCCGATGAGTTAAATTTACCCTTACGGCTGGTGATGGGAACCTTTAACAAATTGGTCAGTTCTAAAACCGTCGGTCCGTTTGTATTTAACCGAATTCGCCAAAAAAACCGAATTCGCAACACCCTGCGTCAGGTTTACTGTGATCCCGCCGCGATTACGGAAGAATTAGTCGATTTACTCTACCAACCCTCCTGTGATCCGGGTGCCCAACAGGTATTTGCATCTGTCTTAACGGGTCCAGCCGGTCCTGCGCCTGGGGAATTATTACCCAAATTAAACCGTCCTCTATTAGTTCTTTGGGGCGAAAATGACCCTTGGACACCAATTAATGGGGCGGCGATTTACCAACAGCAGCGCCAGATGGAGAAGGATGTCGAGTTTTTTGCCATCCCCCAAGCGGGTCATTGTCCTCACGATGAGAAGCCAGAGATGGTTAATTCTCTAATTCTCGATTGGCTAAGTCAGCAATATAGCAGCATTAAGGTAAGTTAGAACATTCTTACTGTTCCCTGTTCCCTGTTCCCTGTTCCCTATTCCCTTATGAATCCAATTCTTGCGGGTTTTATTGCCAGTTTACTGGCGGGACTCGCAACCTTTGTCGGTGCGTTACCCGTATTTTTACCGATTCGCTTGACCCACCGATTACAAGCGATCGCGTTAGGATTCGGGGGTGGGGTAATGCTAGCTGCGACATCGTTTTCGTTAATTGTACCGGGTAAAGATGCAGCGATTTCTCAAGGCGCTTCCCAAATTAATGCGGCGTTAATTATGAGTGTGGGTGTGCTTCTGGGAACGGTGTTTTTAGGGTTAAGTAATAAGTATCTGCCACACGAACATTTTCATAAGGGTTCAGAAGGGGTCAATTCTCAACATCTCAGACGCATTTGGTTATTTATTATCGCGATTACAATTCATAACTTTCCCGAAGGCTTGGCGGTTGGGGTTAACTTTGGTGCAGGAAATCCGGCGCAGGGAATTCCCTTGGCGATCGGGATTGGATTGCAGAATATTCCAGAGGGTTTGGTTGTAGCGGTTTCGTTGTTAGCTGAAGGCTACTCAAGCTTTTATGCTGTGGGGGTTTCGTTGTTGACAGGGTTAGTCGAACCCGTGGGGGGTTTACTGGGTGCAGGTTTGGTTGCGATCGCACAACCACTTTTACCCTGGGGAATGGCATTTGCAGCGGGTGCGATGCTGTTTGTGATTAGCGATGAAATTATCCCCGAATCCCATCGTCAAGGTCGCGAACACGAAGCCACAATTGGGGTTATGGTAGGATTCGTGATTATGATGCTTCTCGATATTGGCTTAGGCTGAACCGATACCTCGATAAAACAAAGAATATACCACAATCTATTTCCTTTGTCTAGCTCCATCTGTATTTACTTTATAAATACACTTCCATCAGTGAATCCACGCGGACTTTTCGGGAATTTCACCCAAAAATTTCCGTAGTTCCATGGATGTGTTTTTGGCTAAGATATTCCAAAATTGAAATGGGTGAATTCTATGAGGGACTACCCTCAGCAAGCCAGGTCAATGATTAGATTGTCTGGCGATTTCGATTGTCAGTTGGTTGCATCTAACAAAAAAACATGAATCTTGAAGACATTGCTCGGTATTACATTGATACCCCAGCGTATGATCTCTCGCCTTCCGTCGTGAAAGGCTTCCGTCAGTTGATCGTGGATATAGCACAGGTAGAACTCCAGGGTATAGAGTTTCAGTATGTTGATTTTTTCCCTTACATGAAAGGAACAGAACTGAGCTTAGAGCATATCTATAGGGATTACAACCAAGGAAAACTAATGATTACCACTCAGTTCAACAACTCTGATCTTTTGGGTTCAGACATTAACCTGATTTTCCGCTGCATTCACGAAATCCATCACATCAAACTGAATGTTGGTTTTGATTTAGACGGGGAATTTGCGACAGCGGTTCATCTGATTGAGAAAACCGATAATCTGTTATTTAAGCAGATTCTCTTCAGTGAAAGCTTAGGACAAATTGCCGTGCGCTTGTGCCAAGGAAAGTTTCCCGACGACCAAAAAGTCGTCCTCTTTGAGCCTGAGGTGCTGCACTGTTTGAAAAAAGAATGGAAATCTTTGTTGAACTGAATTTTCCAAGCAAGAGATAGGTTAGATAAGGGAAATGGGGAGTTAAGCCACTTTAGTCGGGCAACTCTCCAAAGCGTTCCCGATATCGACCCAAAAGTGACTCCATCTCCGTTAACTGTTGCTCTGCTTGCACTCGCTGTTGTTGCTCTTGTTCAGCGACTTCTTGGGGTATCAGAATTAGATCTCCTTGGGCATTAAAAAAGCGCAACTTCGACTCATAAATCCCTAAATATAACCCCAACTGCTTGCTCCATAACCACCCTTGCTGATTCGGCGGTAATTCCTCATACTCCCCATCGACTAAGTGAAATCCTTTAAACTCTAAGCTATTTGGATCAAACCAGAAATAGTCCGGCGTCCGGAAAACATCTTGGTACAGCTGTTTTTTTAAGCCTCGATCAGTCGCCGCCGTCTTGGGAGAAAGAATTTCCACAATCACATTGGGATACTTCCCATCTTCCTCCCAAACCACCCAACTTTGGCGCGGGAAGCGTTCTACTCCCAAAACCACAAAAAAATCCGGTCCCCGGAACTTCTCTGACTTGCGCTGACGGGGAGAGTAGTAGATCGTCAGATTACCAGACGCATAGAAATCATTGCGCTCTCGCCACAGCCATTCCAGACAGGCGATGAGCAATGTCATTTGTAGGCGATGCAAGTCTGTTTCCAAAGGAGGCTCGTCACTCAGTAAGTCACTAGGGGGAAAGACTATATCATCCCATAGCTCTTCGGACGTTTCCAGCTCTTGGGCGAAAGACATGGCAGTTCCACAACAAAAGTGCGATAAATCTAGTGTAGTATGCAAGAGGCTAGTCGCTAGAGTCGCCGTGCGATCGCCATTGATATAATTTAGTCACTGTAGTGGCGTGGCACACCTTATTTAATACATTAACCATTAGCCCGGAAACCGTAGGGGCGCATAGACGTGCGCCCGATTCAATGGTCAAATCTATTCCACCATTTTAGCTGTGCCACACCAGTAGAGCGGGTGATGGGACTCGAACCCACGACATCCAGCTTGGGAAGCTGACGTTCTACCACTGAACTACACCCGCAAGTTACTCTAAACGAGAATCTTTAAGCTATTATATCAATAAATTTGCCTCATATTTCTACCTGGCTCTGGAGGTGAAAACTTAACCTTGATTGAGCTAGGTATGTTTTCGTTTATACAAAAACCCGGAAAGTCCTACAAATAAAGGGGTTGCGAGTTCGGTAACAGTTAGCTATGACCAAAAACACGTCGAGGTTGTGAATCTTTAGATTCCAATCAACTTAAATTTATCGCATCCTGTAAAGTATAGAGTTATAACTGTTCGATTGATCCTCAAACCATTGCACTCCGCAGGGATTACCCAGGATGTTTAACGCAACAGAAATTCTCATAAACTCATTTGTCCAAAAACTCCGGGATGGCTACCACCGGACTTACGGGGGGCTGAAAACCGACTATGAGGACATTATTGCTTGGGCAGGCAGTATGGCAATGGAAAATATTGCCAACAGCGATGCCCTCTATCATAATGTCGAGCATTCTATTCTCGTCACCTTAGTCGGTCAGGAGATTCTCCGAGGCAAGCATATCCGTGAAGGGGGCGTCACACCAGAAGATTGGTTGCACTTTATCATTTCTCTGGTTTGCCACGACATTGGCTATGTGAAAGGAGTCTGCCGTCAGGATCGCGAAACTGAACGACTTTATGCGACGGGCAAAAATGGTGAGATGGTGCATCTGCCTCCTGGCGCTACCGATGCCTCCCTAACGCCTCATCATGTTGATCGGGCGAAACTGTTTACGGATGAGCGATTTGGCGGTCACAAACTGATTGACGCGGAACTGATTAAGCTCAATATTGAACTGACTCGTTTCCCAGTTCCCAAAGAAGGGGATCATCGAGATACCCTGAATTATCCCGGTTTGATTCGTGCCTCTGACTTAATTGGTCAGCTTTCTGATCCCCGCTATCTCAAGAAAATTAGCTCTCTATTCTACGAATTTGAAGAAACGGGTGTCAACCAAGCCTTAGGCTATGAGCATCCTGGTGACCTTCGCGCGGGTTATTCCAGGTTTTACTGGAATGGAGTATTTCCCTTTATCCAGGAAGCCCTGCGTTACCTGTCCCTCACCCAAGAGGGTAAGCAAATCACCGCCAACCTCTACTCCAATGTGTTTGTTGTCGAACACGAAAAGAACGAAGAACAACACCGACAACTCGCCCAGCAGCTTAATTCTTAACCTGTAACCCATGAACTGGTGGCAAAAACTGAAAAAGAACCCCCTGGCTCGGTTTGGCGCGATCGTGCTATTGATTTTTTACCTTGCCGTAATTGCGGCTGATTTTGTCGCGCCTTATGACCCGTATGTCTCCCAACCCAATGGTTCCCTGTTGCCACCCACCCAAGTCTACTGGCGCACTCCTGAGGGCAGGTTTATTGGTCCCCATGTCTACCCAACCACCCAAGGACCAACGGATTTAGAGACGGGGGAACGAGAACTGATGGTGGATTGGCAAAGTCCGTCCCCCATCCGTTTATTTGTTCAAGGTTCGGCGTATCAGTTTCTGCAACTGCGTTTCCCCTTACCACCCAATTTTGAAGAGGTGGAGATATTTGGCGGAATTCCGATGAACTTGCACTTGTTCGGCACGATTGGTGAAGGCAAACTGAATCTATTAGGGACGGATGAGCAAGGTCGTGATCAATTCAGTCGTTTGGTGTATGGAGGGCGAATTAGTCTCAGTATCGGGTTAGTGGGAATTGCCATCTCTTTTCCGCTGGGTTTAATTATCGGCGGAATTTCTGGCTATTTCGGGGGGTGGATTGATGCCATGTTGATGCGCCTCGTGGAAGTGATGATGACGATTCCCACTCTATACCTACTCGTGGCATTAGCGTCAGTGTTACCACCAGGACTAACCAGCGCCCAACGATTTTTGTTAATTGTTTTAATTACCTCGTTTATTGGCTGGTCTGGATTAGCCCGGGTGATTCGCGGACAGGTGTTGTCAATTAAAGAACGAGAATTTGTCCAAGCATCCCAGGCGATGGGGGCGAAACCGCTGTACATTATTGTCCGCCATGTGCTGCCCCAAACGGCAACCTATGTGATTATCTCAGCCACTCTCGCCGTCCCCAGTTTTATTGTGGCGGAATCGGTGCTGAGTTTAATCGGTCTGGGCATTCAGCAACCTGACCCCTCCTGGGGAAATTTGTTGTCCTTGGCAACGAATGCTTCGATTTTGGTGCTACAACCCTGGTTAATTTGGCCCCCCGCCGCGCTGATTATCTTGACCGTGTTAGCCTTTAACTTGCTGGGGGATGGTCTACGGGATGCCCTTGATCCTCGGAGTTTGCAGCGCTAGGGGGAAGAGTTCCATTGGATTGCGCTTGTGGCAAGGTTCGGCGTAGGGCAGTCTTTTGGGCAAAGTCTTTGCCTTCGGTGAGCAGATAATCGAGAAAGGTGCGAGCGACAATGGAGAGTTGTTTGCCATTTGGGTAAACCGCATACCAGTATCGTTCAATCGGGAATTCTTCCACATCTAAAATGGTCAGTTGGTTGCAGATGCCCTCTAAGGCTAAGGTATGACGGGATAAAACCGAAATGCCTAACCCTCCCGCGATCGCTTGTTTAATGGCTTCATTGCTGCCTAAGTCAAGCTGCACTTTTAACTCAATATCACGGGAATCAAAGAGTTCTTGCACCGCCTTGCGCGTTCCTGATCCAGGTTCTCTCATAATAAAGGGTTCCTCTGCCAAGCGCTCTAGAGGAATATTGGTTTCATTCACCAACGGATGATCCGATGGGGCGATGACAACCAGGGGATTGTCAAGAATGGCTTCGTAGGTAATATCCAGATCCGGAAGTTGACTCATGACATACAAGTCATCGGCATTGTCATTCAGACGATTCAAGATAAATTCATGATTGGTCACCTGAAGCGACACATCGATTCCTGGATAACGCCGACAAAATGGACCGAGTAACCGGGGAATAAAATATTTGGCGGTTGTGATCACCGAAACCCGCAGGCGTCCCTGTTTCAGACCTTGCAAATCAGCGACAGTCATCTCAAACTGGTCTAAATTCTCAAATATGGCACGACAGGTCTTGACGAGTTCCTCTCCGGCTTGGGTAAGATAAAGACGTTTGCCTACTTGATCAAATAAGGGAACACCAACCGCTCGGGTAAGCTGTTTCACCTGCATTGACACCGTGGGTTGGGTGAGAAATAGTTCTTCGGCTGCACGAGTAAAACTATTATGTCGAGCAACGGCTTCAAAGACTTTGAGCTGATGCAGCGTGGCTTGCTTCAACGATACTCCTCCTTGATAGGAATAATTTATAGATTATAGTCTATGATTTATATCAGAACAATGTATTTTTTCTATGGTAACTCTGAGTTAAGATTTCAGATAACACCAAACAAGTGACAGTCTTCCTTCCATCCTGCGTTGCCCCCTAACCAATTTGTATGTTCCGGAATAAGCAGTTTGGTTTAAGCCTGTACCTACAGGAAAGCTTAATCCGGTCATCGCTGGAATTGGGTGCAACGCCTTTTTTAATAGGTAGACACAATAAAAGAGATCGTCATTCGTCCTTTGTCATTTGTCCTTTGTAGGGGTTTGCTTCCCCAGCTTCCCCAGCTCTGCTAATCAGCAATGTAATATCAGAAGTCAATTTCCTTAGTCGGCGCGGGCAATTTATCTAAATCAGGGAGTTCGACTAATTCCTTCTCTGTTTCCTTGACCTCAACAGGCAATCGTAGGGGTTCGGGTGTTTCTTCCTCTTCAATGAAGTAACTTGCCAGGGGTAGGGCTTGTTCGAGATCTTCTAACGGTCGAGTAATCACGGTAACAGCAACCAGTTCCCCAATCCGTTTGGCTTCTGCCATACCTACTTGCAGCGCCATGGCGACTTCTGCTACCCGACCCCGGATAATAACGGTACATAAGCCCGCGCCAATGGTTTCGTAACCCGTCAGTTCCACATTTGCTGCTTTGAGCATCGCATCCGCTGCACCGACGATCGCGGGAAAACCGCGAGTTTCTAGAAGTCCCAGGGCTTGGGAACTATGGCGCGATCGCGTCTGCTGTTGCACCTCTTCTAGCAAATGAGAACCCAGAGGTAAAACCACCTCCAAGTTCGGGAACGGTCGAGGAATTACCAAGGAGGACAATAACTGACCTTCTCGTTTAGCATGTTCAACCCCAGCTTGCACCGCAATCCGTACTTCTGCTGTAGCGCCGCGCACAATTGCCGTACAATGACCACTACCAATTTTTTCAAATCCGATTAACGTCACGCCAGACGCCTTGAGCATCGCATCAGCCGTACTCACAATCACGGGAAAACTGAGCGTAGACACCAAGCCCAAAGAGGAATGACGAAAGCGATTTCGTTGAGTAGAAGGGGTGTGGGGGATAATTCCAGGGTTGTATGACTCCATAGCTCGGCTCTCCATGTCGTTGTTGGCTGTTAAGTGTTGCCTCTAATCCAGTCTAAGAAACCCAACACCTCAACGCTAACAACTTATCGGTATAACCTATCTTGGCGCTGATCTTAACACTACAGATTGGATGGTTATAGCACGGCGAGGATACGTTAGACCATCCATTAATCCCAAAAGGGAACAGGGAACAGTCGAGAATATCCTAACCTGCCAAAGTAGCTGCTATACCGTCAATGATTATAGGGAAATAGAGTTTTGAGAATCCGGTCTACACTCCCTTGTCCATAGATTGAGTTTCCCGCCGGGGAGTCAGCAGATTTAGGTTCCTCTTCCGTCGTGGACTCGCTGGAATGTCTCTGGGAATCAACCGGTGGGTTGACATCCTGCTGCTGTTCAGACTGTTCAGGAGAGGGAGATGGGCTAGAGGCGATCTTAGGTGAATGATTCACCGCTTCTGGGGGATTAGAGCTATCAACCGGAGGAGTCGCGGCTGGGGAAACCTCGGCAACTTGACGCCCCACATCACCAACAACAGACCCCGCAGGCACAACGGTTAATCGCTCAATCGAAGCATTCCAAATCGTGGTCAGT
Source organism: Coleofasciculus sp. E1-EBD-02 (assembly GCF_040218245.1). Taxonomy (NCBI): domain Bacteria; kingdom Bacillati; phylum Cyanobacteriota; class Cyanophyceae; order Coleofasciculales; family Coleofasciculaceae; genus Coleofasciculus; species Coleofasciculus sp. E1-EBD-02. Next base: position 34,100 of record NZ_JAVJQN010000235.1, read on the forward strand.
GAACCGATACAAGCATTTGCCCCAATTGTCCCGTGACCCACGACCAATACACCTGTACCCATATTGACACCGGTTTCTATCTCTAACGTCCCTTGGTCAGCGTGCAGAATTGAACCTGCACCAATACAAACACCTGCCGCGATAATCATTTGACTCTCAGGATTAGCCCGCAAAATTACTCCCGATGAAATCACAGCACTCGGATCAATGGTTACATCACCTTGCACGTAGACATGAGAGTGACTGCTCAATGGTAGTGGCAGGGGCAAATGCATTTTATAGTTATAGACGTTATAAACGTGAAGATAATTAGGTCAATTGAATCAGAAGTCCTGTGATTTCCAAGTCAGTAATTTTGGATTACCTTTGTGGGAAAGGAAAGGGATTGAAGATTAAAAATTGTCAATTCTTTCTTTGTTGAACAATTTCGGAGAAAGCATTGAATTCAACCCTAACTCCATCGCCAATCCCCAATCACAGATCACCCTTTCCTTTGCCGCTGACTTCTAACGGTTCCTGAGTTAAGGGTTGCTCAACTTGGCTTTTGAATCAGGGTTTCCAAGACACGCCGCTTGGCTTTTGGATCAATGCCAATCAGACGCACATATTCCCCGCTATGTTCAGCCATACAGCCTTCTAACCCCTCAACCACCTCAGAGACTTGATTCGATTCGATGGGAGCGCAGCTTTGCCAGGAACTGGTGCGGAAGCGACGCTTGTCGGCGTGTTCGGTTCCAATTTTGTAGCCTTGAGCTAACAAACCCCGGACTTGATCAATCGCCTCTTGGCTCAAAGACGTATCCGCAGGTGATACAGAATCCGCTTTTGAGGGGGCGGATACCGTGCTGTAGCTGTTGCTGGTGCGCCGACCATTTGAGGAGACCGATGTCCCTGTTGTCAAGGCTTTACTATCCGGTCGTTGAATAATTTCTTGCATCACCCGCCGTTTCGCATTGGGGTCAATCCCAATCAAGCGCACGTACTCGCCCTCATGGTCGGTTAAACAGTCGGTAATCGCGTCCATCACCTCCGATTCGCGATTGGATTGAATCGACATCGCACTCTTCCAGGAACTGGTGCGGAAGCGCCGCTCATCTGCATATTCTAAACCAACCCCATAACCTTGAGCGACCAGTCCCGCCACCGTTTGCTGAAGATCAGATTCGAGTTGGGGTTGTGAACGGGAAACCTGACGCTTGTTGCTCGGCGCAGGCTCACTGTAACGATAACTCGAAGACGCTTTCGCGGGGGTAGACTTGGACGGCTGATCACCGGGTCTTTGGATAATTTCTTCCATCACCCGCCGTTTGACTTTCGGGTCAATCCCAATCAGGCGGACATATTCACCTTGATGATCCTGCAAAAAATCGCTCAGAGCATCAAGTACCTCTGATTCGCGATCTGAGTGAATCGCGATCGCACTCTTCCAAGAACTCGTCCGGAAGCGCCGCTCATCTGCATATTCGGCACCAATCCGATATCCTTGAGCTAATAGTTGACGAATTTGTTTCTGCAGGTCTGAATTTATGGCTGTAAATGAAGGCATGGAACTATAAGAATAAGAAGAACGACGAGAAGGTTGATTTCCATTTTCCTGATCAGAGTCAGAGGCTTGAACCCTTTCCTTGCGGATTGGCGCAATACAAGCTTCATCCTCTGCACACTGATACCCTGATCGCAATGCATCGTTGCATGCGATCAGATTATGAGCAAACGTGAGATCCTCCTCTTGGACATCGGGCAATCTATCCGCTTGCTGCTGGTTATTAATGACTGCTCCAGAGGGTATATATTTACCCGGCGGAATTTCCACATCTTGCACCAAGGCGTGCATCATGATGATACAGCCATGACCGATGCGAGCATTAAAAACGGTGGAGCGAAAGCCAATAAAGCAATCATCTCCAATGTAGGCTGGACCGTGAATCAGGCATAGATGAGTAATCGAGGTATTCTGACCAATCCAGACGGAGTAAGCTTTTTTGTCATCCCCCATCACTCGCCCATCTTCTAAGCCATGAATCACCACTCCATCTTGAATATTCGAGCCAGCGGCAATGTAAAACGGTCCACCTTCGTCTGCTCGAATGGAAGTCCCCGGAGAAATCAGGACATTTTCAGCGATTCTGACATCTCCGATAATATTAGAAAAGGAGTGGACGTAGGCACTTTCGTGAATTTTGGGTTCTGCCAAACTTTTTGACCAAGGGGTCGGGGGTGCCGCGTAGCTACGAACTACCATGATAATATTTTCCTGCCTTGCACAACGTATATCAACGTGTTGTTTTTTTTTGATTAAACCAAGAGCATTTCATCCATAAGCCTTGGATGTTTATCCCAATAGGGATATAAAGATCTGTGTTTAAGCTGGATCTTCAAGCAGCAGCAATTCTAGATTGTCTGGTTTTGAGGGAGAAGTTTTTGGTTAAAACCCGAATACTGAGCCGAGGGCTATTGGGTTAACTCCCCTCCCGCCAGCAGAATAAGTATTGGCTTTAATACACCAAATTAGGGTATGAATTCTTGGTCTGGCGGTCAGTCATCTTAGACCGATAAGGGAGTCAGACTCAGGGCTTGCTCATGATTGGTGTTAACGATTTCGGATGACTTTTTCCACCCCAGACTATCGATATTGATCTTTTTTACTGTAGAGAATGTGATTATCTACACTAACGGTGTCGATAATCCCCACTACCATAGCATCAATAGGGCGCTTATCACTTTCACCCACCTGACGGGCTGCGCTGCCACAACTCACCAAAACCCACTCATCCACACCCGCACCGACGACATCTGCTGCCACTTCGTAGTTAGGTAGAGGTTTACCCTCTTCATCCATAAACTGTACTAAGAGAAATTTTACACCTCTCAGGCTGGGTTCTTTACAAGTACTAACGACTGTCCCCCGCACTCTGGCAATTTGCATTTATCCTCCACGGTTGGGATTTTGGATCGTCGGTTCTGGGCGGACTGAGTTGCCGTTTTTTTTAACGCGCGAGTCTTGCCTTTGTCTCAATCCCCAATTAACCTTTCCTATAATCATTTAAGGATAAGGGTATTGGTCTTAGGGACGGTTAAGCGGACGGATGGCATTCGTGCTTTCTCGGAACTGTTCTACGTCTTCAGTGTACCGAATCGGCAGCACGTACTCTAGGTTTTCATGAGGGCGAGCAATAATGTGAGTGGATAGAACCTGACCCCCATTGACGCGCTTGACGTTATCCACACCAGCGGCTACAGAGGCTTGGACTTCCGACACATCGCCCCGGACGATAACCGTAACCCGACCACTACCGATTTTTTCATACCCGACTAAGGTGACGCGGGCGGCTTTCACCATGGCGTCAGCGGCTTCGACGACAGCAGGAAAGCCGAGAGTTTCTACCATTCCAACGGCGATTGACATGAATGTTTCTCCAAAATCTAGGGGTTTGTCTGTTTTGACACCTTAGGAGCGCCATGATTTAGCCCAATCTAAGCGTAGAGATCTCGCTAATAGGATCGGAATTGCTCCACGGCTTCGCTATATCGAATCGGTAGAACGTATTCCAAGTTTTCGTGGGGACGAGCAATGATGTGGGTGGATACGACTTCACCCCCATTCACCCGATTAGCAGATTCTACGCCAGCAGCGACGGAGGCTTGAACTTCTGAGACATCGCCCCGAACAATAACCGTAACCCGCGCACTACCAATTTTTTCATACCCGACCAAGGTGACACGGGCAGCTTTCACCATGGCATCGGCGGCTTCGACGACAGCCGGAAAGCCTTTGGTTTCAATCATTCCTACAGCAATTGGCACGTTTATTTTCTCCTTGTGAATACGTTGACCATGAGTCAGCCCATCCCGGTTGGGCGAAAATTTGGACGGGAATGCCGAAGTTTAGACTAATAAATTACTAGCCAAAACCAAGCATAGAGAAGCTTGGCACAATTGACAATATAAATTATTATGATAATTCTTAATCAAACTGTTTAACAAAACTTAACTTTAGAGCGATAATAATCGAGAGGTTGGGCAAAATTCTCAGCTTTGGCGAAATGTTGGCTTTGTTTTATAATTTTTGGGTAACGTTTTTATACGTTGAAATGACTCGTCTCAAGATGCCAGGACAATCACCTCATAATCAAGCAGGGGCAACGAGTAGGAGAAACGCCGGATCGAACAACTCAAGCATGGAGAGAAGGTCAAGGCTCTAGTGTTAAGTATAAGCTAAGGTTATCACTATGATTAAGCTGACCTTTAAATAGAGGGACTCAAACCGCGATCGCGGCGAATCCCTTTTTCAATACGCAAAATTCTGTATCAATCTGTATCAATATGATCCAGTGATAAAAAACCAACGAGGTAGGCAAGCGGGATGACAGAGTTTCTGAATCAGACAATTTGGTTAGTGCCGTTTTATGGGCTAATTGGCGCCATCTTAAGCTTACCTTGGGCAACGGGTATAATTCGCCGTACCGGTCCGCGTCCGGCTGCCTATTTCAACATATTAATGACGCTTTTTGCCTGTATTCACGGTTGGGTAATCTTCCGATCTGCCGTGAATCAGCCGATGGTGAACGAGTTTGTATTTGACTGGCTGCAAGTTGGCGGCGTCAATTTCTCCTTCGCCCTAGAAGTTTCGCCTGTGAGTACAGGTGCGGCAGAGGTGGTGACCAGCCTCTGCCTGTTGGCGCAACTGTATGCCCTAGGATACATGGAAAAAGACTGGGCATTAGCCCGCTTTTTTGCCTTAATGGGATTCTTTGAAGGGGCGATGAGTGGAATTGCCTTGAGTAATTCCTTACTCTTGAGCTATGCCCTGTTAGAAATGCTCACCCTCTCCACCTATTTACTCGTTGGCTTTTGGTATGCTCAACCCTTAGTGGTTACTGCTGCACGAGATGCCTTTTTAACCAAGCGGGTGGGTGATATGTTGCTGTTAATGGGGGTTGTCACCCTGGGAAGCCTCGCGGGTAGCTTAAACTTTAATAACTTATACGATTGGGCAGGAACCGCAAACCTTCCCCCCATCCTCGCCACCTTACTGGGATTAGCCCTAATTGCCGGACCCCTAGGGAAATGTGCTCAATTTCCCCTGCATTTATGGTTAGATGAAGCGATGGAAGGACCCAACCCCGCCTCCGTCTTGCGGAATTCGCTGGTCGTCTGCTGTGGGGCGTATGTGTTGATTAAACTGCTGCCGATTTTAGCCCTATCCCCAGTCACCTTATCCGTGTTAGTGGTAATTGGCACGATCACAGCGATTGGTGCATCCTTAGTCGCCATTGCCCAAATTGATATTAAGCGATCGCTCTCCCATACCACCAGTGCGTATTTAGGGTTGGTGTTTATCGCCGTGGGAACTGGACGCGCCGATATTGCCGTGGCATTACTCCTCGCCCACGCCTTTGCCAAAGCCCTATTATTTATGAGTACGGGTTCGATTATTCTCACTACCAGTAACCAAAATCTCACCGAGATGGGCGGCTTATGGTCACGGATGCCCGCCACAACCAGTGCCTTTGTCGTCGGAACAGCAGGGATGATTGGACTATTGCCCCTAGGAGGGTATTGGGCGATAAGTAAAGGCATTAATTCACTGTGGGCGGATTCGCCCGGATTAGTCGCCACCTTTATCGTGGTGAATGGGATTACAGCCCTCGGATTAACCCGCGTCTTTCGCCTAGTATTTTTAGGCAATCCCCAGCCAAAAACCCGCCGCGCCCCGGAAGTAGCGTGGCCCATGGCGTTACCCATGGTTGGGTTAACTCTGATTAATCTGGGGATGCCTTTGTTGCTGCAACAATTAAACCTGTTACCTGTTGCCAAGTATGAGTACCTGATTGAAGTCCCCCAACTGTTATTATTGGGTTCCAGCGTAGTGGGTTGTGCGATTGGGGGTTTAATGGACTTACACAGAACTGGATTGCGATCGATTCTCTTACCTGTGAGATTTTTGCAAGACCTTTTAGCTTATGATTTTTACGTCGATCGACTCTACAATCTGACTGTGGTCTTTGCCATTGACCTGTTTTCTAAACTGACCGACTGGATTGACCGTCATATTGTCGATGGGGCGGTTAATTTAGTCGGTTTGGCGACTGTGGTTGGGGGTCAATCGTTGAAATATAGTGTTTCGGGGAAATCCCAGTTTTATCTGTTAACGATTCTCATCGGCGTCAGCTTATTAGCCCTCTTGATGAGTTGGCCCCTCAGTCAGTGGGACTGGGAACGGTGGTTGTTTCTGAATGGGCAATAAAAAGTGGTTGTCGGTTGTCGGCGTGGGTTGAACTATTATTGTTTATGAGTTAACCCTAATGTGGCTCAATCTGCACGGGTTGATTGGTATCGAAATTATATTTTTTTAACGCAGAGGAACGCAGAGGTTAACGCAGAGGGACGCAGAGGATCATAACCCATGAGAAATGACTTAGTTTGCTTCTCAAGGGAAGCGAGTATGACAAATGACAAATGACAAATGACAAATGACAAATGACAAATGACAAATGACAAATGACAAATGACAAATGACAAATGACAAATGACAAATGACAAATGACAAATTATGCTAAGTGCTTTAATTTTAGTCCCGCTATTAACAGCCCTAATCGTCGGATTTTTGCCCACGACGCTGATGGGAAAAGGGGCGCGTCAAGTCACCCTAATTGTTACCAGTGGTCTGTTTATTTGGTCATTGGTACTATTAGCGCAGTTTAATCCCGGTCAGATGAGTCTTCAATTTCAAGAAAAACTGTCTTGGATTGAGTCAATTGGGTTAACCTACAGTTTAGGTATCGATGGGTTGTCAATCCCCTTAGTGGTATTAAATGGCTTACTCACCGTGATGGCGGTTTACGCGACTGATGAGGAGTTAGAACGCCCTCGATTTTATTACACGCTGATTCTGTTATTAAACGCTGGGGTGGCAGGGGCATTTTTGGCGCAAGACTTATTGCTGTTTTTCCTGTTTTATGAACTGGAATTAATTCCTTTATATTTGTTAATTGCCATCTGGGGCGGAAAACGGCGTGGCTATGCGGCAACCAAGTTTCTCTTATATACAGCGGTGTCTGGGGCGCTGGTTTTAGCTGTCTTTTTAGGCTTGGTCTTTTTGAGTGGGGCAAATACCTTTGCCTATAGCAATGTGCAGAACTTAGCCTCATTATTGCCCGTGGGTCGTCAATTGCTGTTATTAGGCGGAATTCTGATCGCCTTTGGGATTAAAATTCCTTTAGTCCCCTTTCATACCTGGTTACCTGATGCCCACGTTGAAGCATCCACACCGATTTCCATGCTGTTGGCGGGGGTGTTGCTGAAATTAGGAACCTATGGATTATTGCGCTTTGGTTTAGGATTATTCCCAGAAGCTTGGACAGTAGTCGCGCCTTGGTTAGCGATATGGGCGGTTGTCAGTGTGCTTTATGGGGCGTTTAATGCGATCGCGCAACGGGATATGAAGAAGATGGTGGCGTTTAGTTCAGTGGCGCACATGGGGTATATTTTACTGGCGGCGGCGGCGGCGACATCAATTTCCCTGGTGGCGGCGGTGATGCAAATGGTGAGTCATGGATTAATCTCGGCGTTACTGTTTTTCCTGGTGGGGGTGGTGTATAAGAAGACGGGTTCGCGGGATTTAGAGGTTCTTAATGGATTATTGAATCGGGAACGCGGATTACCGTTGATTGGTAGCTTTATGGTATTGGCGGTAATGGCGAGTGCGGGAATTCCGGGAATGGTGGGATTTATCTCAGAATTTCTGGTATTTCGGGGGAGTTTTCCGGCGTTTCCTTTGCAAACACTTCTGTGTATGATTGGGACAGTTTTAACGGCGGTTTATTTCTTAATTCTGTTGGATCGCACCTTTTTTGGTCGTCTCTCGGCGCAGGTGATTCATTTACCTCGTGTTTATTGGCGGGAACGGATACCGGCGATTGTGTTAGCGGTGTTGATTGTGATTTTTGGCATTCAACCGGGATGGTTAGTGCGGTTGAGTGAAACCACTACGGCGACGATGGTGACGAATTCACCGACAATGGCTTTAGGGAAATAAGGCAGATGGCAGATGGTAGATGGTAGAAGGGACGTTAATACTAAGTCAGGGCGGATTTTGCATAAACGTTACTATCAATAGCGAAAAGAAAGTTCCTAAACCAGCCCCTACACACTCAAAACTAATTGCTATGGTCATTAGTCAAAAAACCTCTAAAAATCATCCCCTAGAACCTTACATTAAACGCCTTCACTCAGGTGAAGCGTTGCTGGTGGATTCACCGGAGAATGTGCTAGAGGTTGTGGGGATTTTACATAGTTATGGCATTGTCCTAGATGCCTATTCCCGCAATCTAATTTATATTGCTGAGAATCAGTTTTTAGTCTTTTTTCCCTTCTTTAAATACTTCAACGGGGATGTGTCTCTCCAGAAACTATTGCAGCATTGGTGGCATAATCGGATTAATTTTGAATATGCCGAATACTGTATGAAATCCATGTTTTGGCATGGGGGTGGAAAATTAGATGCTTATCTAGATACGCCAGAATTTAAACAACACTGTGTAGCCGCGATTCAGGCAAAGTTTAAGGGGAATCCTTTTGTTCAAGGATTAAATGGGTTATTTCCCAATTTTCTCACCGAACAAGCGCGTCAGATGGCATATTACAGTGGCTTGGGTCAATTTTGGCGGGTGATGAGTGATATTTTTATGGAGTTATTTAGTCGCTATGACAAGGGGGAAATTAAGACGATTCCGCAAGTGGTGGAACATATTTTAAATGGATTAGTGGCGGCGGCGAATAAGCCAATTACCTATAGCGTGAAAATTCGCGATCGCGAGTATGAGATACTTCCCAAATCTGCTGAGTTAACCTTTCTCATGGATACAGCAGTACCCTATGTGGAAGCGATTTTCTTTCGGGGAACGCCGTTTTTGGGGACGGTTTCCTATAACGCCCAAGCCAATCAGATTCCGCCAGAACAAGGTAAGTTTACTTATGGGGCATTATATGCTGATCCGTTACCAATTGGAGGATCGGGAATTCCGCCAACATTATTGATGCAGGATATGCGTCATTATTTACCTGACTATCTGCATCAAGTCTATCAGCGATCGCGTCGGGGAGAGGATGATTTGCGAGTGCAGATTTGCCAAACGTTTCAGAAGTCGATGTTTTGTGTAACCACGGCGGCAATTTTGGGATTAGCGCCTCATCCCTTGGATACGACGGAACCGGAACAACAGGCGGAAAATCGGGCGTATTTGGAATATTGGATGGATCGATTTGTCACATCGCGGATCAATGATGTTAATAAGTGAGTTATTTGTCATTTGTCATTTGTCATTTGTCATTTGTCATTTGTCCTTTGTCCTTTGTGCTATCACTCATTCATAGGAAATAATTCTTATCTATTATTATGACTCAAACTCTTGCAGCTAGAGAGATTACTCTCCATGAATTAGAAACAAAATTTTGCATCCAGTTGGTTGAAGATGACCAATTCTTCCGAGAATGGCAGGACAACTTACCGGAAATTACTGACGCCGAGAAAGAAAGGTTGGACAGAGTAAAACTCAGTTATCAGAATTTAACGAAATACCCACCTCTGTTGGAAAACACCGTAAAAATGGTTGTTCTTTCTCCCTTGCTAGACTTAGCGGACTTCTACCTCCACCCCTTCCACATCAAATCCGAGAAGTCTGTGGCAATAGCCGCAGAAGATGAGGGAGTTATTGTCAGAGGAGAGATTGATGTATTGGCTTTATTAGAACAAGTTTGGCTAGTCGTCATTGAATCAAAAAAAGCCGCATTTTCGTTAGACGTTGGCAAACCACAACTTCTCGCTTATATGCTATCAAATCCCGATCGGGAAAAACCTGCCTACGGACTAATTACGAATGGGAGTAGCTTCAGATTTATAAAATTAGTCAAAGGAGAAACAACTCGATACGCTGTATCTAAACTGTTTGATATTTTCAATCCAGGAAATGAACTGTATAGTGTTTTGAGTGTACTGAAGCGTTTGGGTCAATTAGCAATGAGTGAGGGTTATCGCTTAAGTTGATACTAATGCACGTCGGTGCTACCGTACAAATGCATATTTATACTAAACCTCTAAACGATCAGATTAAGCCAACTAGGATATGCACAAGACTGGTGATTTTGCAATGGTAATCCCTGATACGTCGAACCTATTTCGCTAACACCCTGCTCAAATTCCTGCAAATTCATAGTGTCAACTTCAACAAGTGCCTCAAACGCAATTGTCCACCAATTCTCTTTATTAACGGTAAGCTGGGTTAATTCATAGGTAATCTCTTGGTAAAAACGTTGCGATCGCGCTTTGTTCACCGACACCCATGATCCTTGTGTCAAGCCGCCTTTGGGCATGAGACTCTCAGACGTTGAGTCTTGACAACTCCACTTGATCCATTGTTCAATTCTGCCTTCCCAGTGGTGACTAAAGTGGCGAATACCCCATTCTGCTTTACGCCACTTAATCTCTAAACTGCCTTGCCGAAATTTGATATTCAGATAGGGACAATCGGGGATATAAAGATAAGTATCCTCCCGGGTTTCTGGTGATCCTAATATCTCGCCTGGACAATCTGTGGTGAACCAATCATTCACCTGTTTAGGTAAGATCCCGCGATTGAACCAGCGCAGTTCTAACGTGATGAAGTCATTTGTCATTTTTTAGGGAACAGGCAACAGGGAACAGGGAACAGGGAATTACAATTCAGATCTAATCCTGCTGGTGGGCGAATTTATAAGCCCCAATAAAGGATAGTGCGATCGCGAAGGCTAATAAAACTGGGATAGAATACCAGGGAAACTGGGATAGGGGTAAATAAGCAGCCGCCCGCAATCCGGTACTGGCATAGCTGAGGGGTAACAAGTAGACGATAACTTTTAATGCCAAGGGTAATGTTCTCGGATCAAAGAACGTTGCGCCCAAAAACGACATTGGTACAATCAAAAAATTGTTGTACAGTCCCACGGATTCTAAGGACTTGACATTCAATCCCACAATTACCCCTAAACCAGAAAATACGGCGCAATTCAGCAGTAACACTAGCAAAAATAAGGGATTGATAAAGCTGAAAACTTTACCTGTAAACAGAACCGCTACCACAATCACCGAACCGGATGTCATCAACCCACGCACGATTCCGGCTAGAATTTTACCCAAATACAGCGCTAACGGGTGTACGGGCATCAGTAGTGTTTCAGCAAATGTCTTGGTGTAAAGCCGTTCACCGCATATCGAAAAGGTGGTTCCACTGAAGCTAATCGTCATCGAGGATAGGGCAATCATCCCCGGTAGGATAAATTCCAAATAGCTGTCACCCGCCGCCGTTTCCATGGCTGAATTGAGGGCGCTACCTAATCCCAACCCAAATGCGATAATGTAAATCACTGGGGAGATGAGTCCAGCCGCCGCGACTTGCAGGATTCTCACCCGCAGCTTTAGCCACTCGCCCCAGAATACGGTGAGGCTATCGGCTAGGATGGTTTGCCATTGACTGCCTTTGAGAGTTTTGCTGAAGGGGAATGCGAGATTAGACTTCACAATATCGATAGGATTAACATCTCTTCTTAATATTACTTCATAATTCTGGGCATCTGGCTGATGGTGTGGGGGAGGGGGAAGCCTCCTACTTACCCGCCTTTGATCACCCCTCACCCTCAAAATTCGGTAATATCAAAGACTACCGAGCACAATGACCTCTCAATTTATGACCTACTACATCGCGCCCAGCTTCCGGGATAAACTGGCGGTTCACATTACCAAAAACTATCTAGAGTTAGAAGGGGTACGGGTTCCTCTGATTCTGGGCATTCATGGACGCAAAGGAGAAGGCAAATCCTTCCAATGCGAGTTAGTCTTTGAACAAATGGGGATTGGTATCATCCATATCTCTGGGGGTGAACTGGAAAGTCCGGATGCAGGTGATCCGGCGCGTCTGATTCGTCTGCGTTATCGAGAAGCCGCCGAAATGATTAAGGTGCAGGGGAAAATGTGCGCTTTAATGATTAATGACTTGGATGCAGGGGTTGGACGTTTTGACAGCACGACTCAATACACGGTCAATACTCAACTCGTCAGCGCCACATTAATGAATATTGCCGATCATCCCACCGATGTGCAACTCCCTGGGAGTTATGACGCCAATCCCCTGCATCGCGTCCCGATTATTGTCACCGGAAACGACTTCTCCACCCTCTATGCGCCGTTAATTCGAGAAGGTCGTATGGAAAAATATTACTGGGAACCCAGTCGAGAGGAACGCATTGGCATTGTTGGCGGGATTTTCGCGGCTGATGGACTACCACGACGAGAGATAGAACAACTGGTGGATCAGTTCCCCAATCAAGCCATTGACTTTTTCAGCGCCTTGCGATCGCGGATTTATGATCAACAGATTCTCCACTTTATCCATGATGTCGGACTTGATCAAGTTTCCTTTCGCGTCGTTCGCAGTACCGAAGCACCGCCGGAATTTGAAAAGCCGAATTTTGAACTATCTCACTTAATCGAATTCGGTCAGGTGATGATTGGCGAACAAAGACAAGTTGAACAGACAGGATTAGTTCGAGAATATAATAAGGCACTGCGCGAAAGTCCTGCGATTGAGTTACCGCCAGCACAACAAATCACAGGTCAATATACTCCCCAGACACGGAGACAGGGAAACGGTTTAGCCAAAGAACCCCATACCCTTAATCAAGGATCAGCCAATCAAGCCACTACTGAGAATAGAGTTAACCTTAAGACACATCAGCCGTTAGAACTGATCGCGTCCATAGATTTAGATATCCAGCAGCAGATCCGCGAACTCTTAGCCCAAGGCTATCGTCTCAGTTTAGAGTATGCCAATGAGCGGCGTTTTCGCACCAATGCCTGGAAAAGCGGCGGCACATTTCAAGGAAACGAAGCATCAGAGGTGATTTTGACGTTAGCCGAACGCCTTGCGGAGCATAATAACGAATATGTGCGGTTAATTGGCATTGACCCCAAAGCCAAGCGGCGAATTCTGGAAAAGCTCATCCAGCGACCGCGTTAGGATTGGTCATTCGTCATTCGTCATTCGTCATTCGTCATTCGTCATTTGTGATAATTGAACGGTTAGGTCAGGGCGGGTTTAGTTATATCCGGGTGAACACGAAACGTTAGTGGTAAAACCCGCCCCTACAACCCCAGCTTCCCCAGCTTCCCCAGCTTCCCCTGCTCCCCCTGCTTCCCCTGCTCCCCCTGCTCCCCCAGCTTCCCCTGCTCCCCCAGCTTCCCCTGCTCCCCCAGCTTCCCCTGCTTCCCCTGCTTCCCCAGCTTCCCCAGCTTCCCCAGCTTCCCCTGCTTCCCCAGCTTCCCCTGCTTCCCCTGCTCCCCCTGCTCCCCCACTCCATCCTTCCTCAGACACGCTAAATTGTAATGTAGAAGTTCTCAGGCAACGGATAGGTTTAACTCTCCCGAACAACGCGATGAACCATGAACAATGAACCATGAACGCTCGCACCAGGAAAAAGATACCTGATTTAATACCATCCACTAGGATATGAATTCTCCCAAACCTCCCCAACCGCCGAAAACTATTCTGGGTCAGTTGACTCAGGCAGTTCAGACGATTCAAGCTAGAGTTAACTTTGAAGCGCTGGCGCTGAAGCCGAATGCCAAAGTTCCAGAACTGTGGGTGCAAGATGCGGGTGCGGATAAGGCGGAAGTCTACCCCCTATTAGGCGATCGCTATTTGCTGGGACGCAGTTCTAAATCCTGCGATATTGTGGTGCGAAACCCAGTGGTGAGTCAGGTTCATTTGTCCTTGGAACGCTATGGGCGATCGGGCAGAACCTTTATTATTAAAGATGAAAATTCCACCAATGGTATTTATCGAGGTAAACGCCGCCTGCCATCCTTAGCTTTGCGTCATGGGGATATTCTCACCATCGGTCCACCAGAATTAGCCGCCTCGGTGAAGCTGCAATATGTTGATCCGCCGCCTTGGTATATTCTCGCTATTCGTTACAGTCTCTATGGGGTGGGTGGATTAACGGCGTTAATTGCTTTAATTATTGGCATTGAATGGTTGAAAGTCCCGGTGCGCCCCCTACCCGTTGGGGTTCAGGGACCCGTTGTCGTCTATTCTCGTGACCAGGTTCCTTTGCGTCAACCGCGTACTGAGGTTCACCGAGAACTGAAACGGTTATCGGACTTTTCCCCTTATCTACCCAAAGCCTTAGTTGCTTCGGAAGATAGCCGTTATTATTGGCATTTTGGTGTCGATCCCTATGGAATTTTGCGGGCATTAGTCCGGAATATTCGTGGGGGTGGAATTAAAGAAGGGGCAAGTACGATTAGTCAACAGGTGGCTCGCAGTTTGTTTACCGAATATGTCGGGCGAGATAATAGTGCTGCTCGGAAACTCCGGGAAGCAATTGTGGCACTGAAACTGGAGACATTTTACAGTAAAGATGAGATTTTAAGGACATATTTAAACCGCATCTATCTAGGGGTAGAAGCTTATGGGTTTGAAGATGCTGCCCAATTTTATTTTGATAAATCGGCACAAGAGTTAACCCTTTCCGAAGCCGCCACGCTGGTGGCAATTTTGCCTGCACCGAATAGTTACAATCCAGTGCAGGATTATGATACCGCCTTGGCGTTGCGAAATCGGGTGATTAACCGGATGCGGGCAATGGGGATGATTAGTGATGAGGAAGCTAAACGAGCAAGGCGATCGCGAATTGAGGTGAGTCCGAAAGCCCGGGAATTCCTGAATAGCACCAAAGCTCCCTATTTCTATAATTACGTGTTTGAGGAACTGCGGGATCTGCTGGGTGCGGAGTTGGCGCAAGAAGGAAACTTTATTGTCGAAACCAGTCTCGATTTGCAGACTCAGGCGAAAGCGAAATCAGAACTGCGTAATTTTGTCAATACCACGGGAAGCCAATTACGCTTTTCTCAAGGGGCGATAGTCACCCTAAATACCACAGATAGCTCGATTCGGGCGATGGTGGGAGGTGTCGATTACCAAGAAAGTCAGTTTAATCGGGCAACTCAAGCCCAACGACAACCCGGTTCAACGTTTAAACTGTTTGAATACGCCGCCGCCTTAGACCAAGGAATTCCACCGGGAAAAACCTATTCCTGCGCCCCAGCTTATGGTTTACGTGGGTGTGAACGTTCCGGGGGTTCGGTGAATATGTACACGGGTTTAGCGCAATCAGAAAACGTGATTGCGGTGCGGGTGGCAATGGATGTCGGATTAGGGAATGTGATTGAAACAGCGCGACGATTAGGGATTCGCTCGAAGCTTGATCCGGTTCCCCGCTTGGCAATTGGACAAAATGAAGTGAATGTGTTAGAGATAACGGGGTCGTATAGTGCGATCGCGAATAATGGGGTGTGGAATCGTCCCCATGGAATTCAACGGATTCTCGATAGTGGAGATTGTGTTGATGAGAATGATCCGAAAACCTGTCGGGTGATCTACGAGTTTGAGGAAAATGGGGAAGGGGGGGTTCAAGCTGTAGCCCCGGCGGTTGGCCAGACGATGACCACAATGTTGCGGGGGGTTGTGAGCAATGGCACAGGTGGTTCAGCCGCGATCGGATTTGGAGAAGCCGGGAAAACCGGAACTACGGATCGGTATGTGGATTTATGGTTTATTGGCTTTATACCCAGTCGTCAGTTAGTTACTGGGATTTGGTTAGGCAATGATGACAACTCACCCACGCGGGGAAGCAGCGCCCAAGCTGCACAGTTGTGGGGGCGTTATATGCGGGATGTAGTGCAGTAATTGTTTGTAGTAGGCACTTTAGTGCCTTAAAAGGCTTGATTTCTAGGTTCCTTGGGTTTAAACCCAAGGAACCTAAAGCTCAAGTCAGCTAAAGCTGACTGAATATAGCTTTTAGTCCACTTTAGTGGACTTGAGTTCTTAGCCCGGAGTTTGAACTCCGGGCTTCAGGCGGATGTTAGGACTTCGTCATCCGTTGTTGCGCTTCTGTCGAAGGATATCGACTAACTCCAATCAAATTTTGCCGTTCTAAAATGCGGTCTTCGCTATTATAGCGCTTCGCGCTGGTCTAGTTACAAGTTAGAATAAAAATGTACAACTTCTCATCAGGTTTACTAGCTATGGCGATCGCTTATAGTCAAAACATACGGCGCGTGCTTTAGCTAAGGTTATTATATGCTCTAGGGTGAAAAAATGGTCTAATTCTTGCTTTTCTTCTGGCGTCAGTTCCCCTGTTTTGTGGCGATAGATTAAATCTTGTCAACGGTTGTGTGCTGCTGATGAGAGTTGAAAATCAATCTAGATATTTCTTTTGACTCTGAGCAAGAAAATATTTAAATCAAGTTATTATTCGCGAGTAACAATCGCGAATAATGTTTCTCTCTTTTCCAAAATGGGATGCTCCCAAAAAACCTACCCTTGTGAGCCCAGCCCCCCTGCCTACAAGAGGGGGGAAATATTTCCTCCCGGTTTCCTCCCGGTTCCCTCCCCTTGATAAGGGGAGGCTTAGGGTGGGGTCAAATCAAGGTATTGCTTTCTTTTTTAGCTTAAGTTGACACCAATGCACGTCAGTGCGCCCCTACGATGAATGGTGCAAGATGTAACGTTGATGCACTAAAGTGCTTACTATGAACCAGGTAAACATCAATGTCTAAATCTCAGCAAAATCCTATCCTTTACACCACCCAGCCTGGTGCCGAATTTTACTCGATTTTCTCAGATGCCGAAATTTTAGACATCATCCAAACCTTAACCACCCGACGCGAAATTAGCCTCAAATATTCCTACAAAGGTCAAGGTGCAACCATCTGGGATAAATTTTATCTCAACTATCTACGTCCGCGCTGGTATCGCCCCGTTAATCGGGAAATTGCCCTGTTAAACGATAATTTTGAAATCATCACCCGCAAAATCACAGCCGTCAACACCATTAATCTCATCGATGTCGGCGCGGGCAATTCCTATCCCGTCAAACAATTTATCCGTCGGCTGCATCGCTTCAGCAAAAACACTCGATATATTGCCTTAGACATTAGCGATGACTTACTCAAACTATCCCAGCAAAATATCAAAAAATGGTTTCCTCATATCGAATTTATCAGCGATAGGATTGATATAGAAAATAATTCATTATCCCAAACCTTATTAAACCATCAGGTTAACCTAAAAACTGATGACACCGCCCAAATCATTTTACATTTAGGTGTAACCATGGGTAATCATCACAATAGAACCGCCGTCCTGCAAAATTTTAGAGATAGCATGGGCAAACATGATATCCTCGTCTTCACTAACGAAATTGGTTCTAACTGCCAATGGGATGGAACGGTGAGAGGGGGATTAAAGTATCATGTGGATCAAGTTTATGCTTGGGTGAAAAATGCGCTGGGGATTCAAGCTGAAGATTGTGAACTGGTGCGAAAGTATAACCCTAAAACTGATAGTATTGTGGCGGCGATTAAATTTCGTCAGAACTATCGGATAAATTTTAGGTTAATGGGAGAGGATAAATGTATTGAAATTACTGAAGGTGAAGAGATTAGGATTTGGAGACAGCATAAGTTTGAAATCCCTGAACTGGTGCGAGAAATAGAACAGGCTGGACTCCAACTTATCCACTACAGAACTGACAACTATTCATCGAATATTATGGTAATTTGTGAGATTGATAAGCTGTCATGCCTTTAAATTGGGTATTAGTAGCGAGCAAGATGCTCAATGTAGCGAGCAAGATGCTCACACTACGTCCTGGCGATTCATCTGGTCGGTCAATCAGAGATTCGACGGTTCGACGGCTCGACGGCTCGCCGAAGTCTGAGTTCGCCGAACGTCCGTGAGGCTTAGAGCCGATAAGCTGATAGTATTTATACTGACATCCTACCCGCGCCAGAAAAGGCGAACGGATGGTGCGCCGTTTCCCTAATAATCATGGCTAAGAAATCGAAGACAACGACCGAGGTTAGTCTGAGAGACCCTAAATACTACTTCAACCGGGAACTCAGTTGGTTGGAATTTAACGATCGCGTCTTGCATGAAGCCCTCGATTCCCGAACCCCACTGCTGGAACGCTTGAAGTTTCTGGCAATCTTTAGTTCAAACCTGGATGAATTTTTTATGGTTCGGGTGGCGGGTTTGAAGCAGCAGGTGGAGGCGGGGGTGACATCCCTAACTGCCGATGGTCGCACACCTAGCGCTCAATTGGATGGGATTAACCAGCGGTTACTCCCCATGGTCAAGGAACAACATGAACATTTTGAACAAATCCTGCGACCATTATTGGCAAAACAGGGGATTTACCTGCTGGAGTACATGGATTTGAACTCCGAACAGCGGACTTATTTGCAAAACTACTTTGAGGAGCAAATTTTTCCGGTTCTGACGCCGCTAGCGGTTGATCCTAGCCACCCGTTCCCCTATATTTCCAACCTGAGTCTGAATCTAGCGGTGGTGGTCAAAGATCCTGATCAGGGCGAGGAATTTTTTGCCCGGGTGAAAGTTCCTAAAGTCTTGCCTCGATTTGTCGCCCTTCCCGAACCGTTGCGAGAACGGCAAAAGGGAAAACCTGCCCTCTGGATGGGCGTTCCCCTAGAACAGGTAATTGCCCATAATTTAGAGTTTCTGTTTCCAGGGATGAATATCCAAGAATATCATCCGTTTCGGATTACTCGCAATGCCGACTTAGCCGTCGAGGAAGATGAAGCAGATGACCTACTTTTAGCCATTGAAGAGGGATTGCGGAAGCGACGCCTAGGGGGTTCCGCCGTCCGCATGGAAATTCATGCGACTGTACCCGAAACCTTACGGGAAACGCTGATGCGGGAGATGGGACTCCAGGACAGTGATGTCTACGAAATAGACGGCTTATTGGGACTAGGGGATCTGATGTCGTTTATGGGATTACCCCTACCGGAACTCAAAGACACACACTGGACACCCGTCATGCCCGTCGAGTTGCGATCGCTCTCTGGGGAAGACGATGGAGAGGACTTCTTTAGTATTATTCGCCAACGGGATTTATTTGTCCACCATCCCTACCATTCCTTTAGCGGTACAGTACAGCGATTTATTACCCAGGCGGCGGATGACCCAAACGTACTGGCGATTAAAATGACACTCTATCGCACCTCTGGCGATTCCCCAATTGTCAATGCTTTGATTAAAGCGGCTGAAAATGGCAAGCAGGTGGCAGTTTTGGTGGAATTAAAAGCCCGTTTTGATGAAGAGAATAATATCCTCTGGGCGCGTAAGCTAGAACAAGCTGGGGTTCATGTGGTGTATGGGATTATTAAGTTAAAAACCCATACCAAAATCGTACTGGTGGTGCGTCAAGACGAGAAGAGGATTCGCCGCTATGTTCATATTGGCACGGGAAACTATAACCCGAAAACAGCCCGAATTTACACGGATTTAGGACTCCTAAGCTGTCGTGAGGATTTAGGGGCAGATTTAACCGATTTATTTAACTTCCTGACGGGATACTCTCGCCAGCGCTCCTATCGCAAGTTATTAGTCGCTCCCGTGAATTTACGCGATCGCATGACGACGATGATTCAGCGGGAAATCGAGCATTGTCGCCAGGGAAACACAGGGCGCATTGTTGCCAAAATGAATTCTTTAGTCGATCCTAAGATTATCGCTACCCTCTATGAAGCCTCCCAAGCTGGCGTACAAATTGATTTAATTGTCAGGGGAATTTGCTGTTTGCGTCCTGGTGTCGTAGGCGTTAGCGATAATATTCGCGTAGTTAGTATTGTCGGTCGCTTTTTAGAACATTCGCGGATTTATTACTTCTATAATCAGGGTGATGAAGAAGTTTATATTGGCAGCGCTGATTGGATGCGTCGCAACTTAGATCGACGAGTTGAGGCGATTACACCGATAGAAGATCCAGAGATTATCAAAGATTTGCAAGAAATCCTAGCCATTATGATGGCAGATAATCGCCAAGCTTGGGAATTACAACCGGATGGACGTTATATCCAACGTCAACCGGAGGATGCGAAAGAGCAATGCGCTCAAAAGATTTTCATGGAGATGGCGAAGGAATCAGCAAAGGAGGCGGCGGGAATGGCTTAGTTAAGTAGGTCGGTGGAAATAAACCAAACTATGTTAATTTATGTGAATGTTACTCAAACCCTTACGAATGACGAATGACGAATGACGAATGACGATCTCCGCCGTTAACTTTAATTGTCCCCACCTACTTAGCTTAGTTTTAGTTCTTCAATTCCAGTCTTCAATCGCAGGCAGTAAAATCTTGCTCAGAGGATGCTCAATGTACTCTTGCAGTCTGGTAATTCCGGCGCTTTGTACCGCTTCTATCATCCTGGATTTTAGAGAACGATTACTCTCAATCTGTTTAATCGCGGCGGCGACAGCAATTACTTTTTCTAATGGTGTACTTGTCGGACAAGTTTGGCTCAATTCCTGCAAAAGTTGCTGAATTTCTGCGGCGACTTCTGACCATTTAGGTTGGGAAAGATTCTGATCCAGTTGTTCTAGAATTCGGTGAACTTCGGATACCGCCTGTTGTAGATTCGGTGGGATAGTCGGGCTGTCACTTTGGGAAGGAGACGGGGGACTTGGATCTGTTCCCTGGGAAACGCTAGGCGTTACGGTATCATAAACGGGCGGTTGAATGTCTACTTTAATCGGCGGTGCGCCAGTCGTTGCGGTGTAATTGACAGGCGGTTGGTGGGGCTGTTGGATTTCAACTTTTACCTCGGGTGTACTAGCGGATACATTCGGGTTTAGGATTGGAGAAGCTTGAACTGGAGCAACCTCTGGACTAACTTTGGCTTGAACAGTGTTAAGATGCTGACGCCATAACTGAGTAAACTCTCCCGGAGCAAAACTTCCCTGATTGGGATGGCGTTGTCGTTGACCCGTTTGCAAGTAAATATAATCACAAATTACTTCGTCCAAGTTGGTGGCGCTGTTGATTTGCCAGTCCTGCAAACAGGTTCCCGTTAAGATAGCTTTGTTAAAGTTTGCCGATAAGACTTGGGTTTTTTCTAAATTGGCTTCACTGAGATTTGCCATCCGCAGATTCGCTTCACTTAAATTTGCCACTTGCAGATTCGCTTCACTCAAATTAGCACCACTGAGGTTAGCCATCCGCAGATTCGCTTCACTTAAATTTGCCCCACTGAGGTTAGCAATTCTCAGATTCGCTTCACTCAGGTTAACCGCCGTAAGATTAGCATCAATAAAGTTGACTAAGGTTAAATAAGCTCCGTTTAAATCCGTGCCCGTCAGGTTAGCTAGATTTAGGTTAACCCCTCTCAGGTTAGCCCCCCGGAGATCGGCGCTCCTGAGATCTGCACCCTGGAGATTTGCATCACTGAGATTTGCCATCCTCAAGTCAGCATTCTGAAGGTTCACCCCACTCAAGTTTGCTTCATTGAGATTCGCTCTACTTAGCTGTGACTGACTCAAATCGGGTACGAGTTGTGGATTCTCTTCCCGCCACTGATTCCAGGTTTCTACGCCTTGTTTGAGCAAAGCCGCATGTTCTTCATTTGCCATTGACTGTAACCTCTTCACTTGCCCTTTTGTCGCAGCTTAGCTCAAGAAAACAGTAACCTACAAGAGTCTATAGACGCGCCATGGCGCGTCGTTGTGACGTACCCAACGCTGAGCGAAGCCGAAGCGTGGGCTTCTGATGCCTTGAATAAGACGGTCAACAACCCACGCTTCATCCTTAACGGATAGAAGCGGGGCGTGTGAAAAGCGCCCTTGTTGATTAGCCTCAGCTAGAAATAGCTACGTTATCTCAGAATATATAGGCACTTCAGAATGCTTCACCAGTTCTGTGACACTGCGGTTTTACATTAAACATCTGTGATGGGTAACAGAAGTGTGTAGAACGTACAAAACCTGAGATAACTTTGGCGAAGTGAACCACTCGCAAGAGACGAACTTGATCTAGTTCAAACCAATGCAAAAAGTACTCGTAGTCAACAAACATGGTAGACCTTTGATGCCGACAACACCTCGTAAAGCGAGAAAGTTGTTAGAAAGTGGCAGAGCCAAAATTTATGCTCGTAGACCTTTTACAATTCAACTTCTTTATGGATGTCGAGGTTATACTCAACCTGTAACTTTAGGCATTGATTCGGGTTATCAAACAGTTGGGTATAGTGCTGTAACTGAAAAAGAAGAGT